>DTSC01000148.1:0-1084 GCA_012965625.1 Flavobacteriales bacterium
ATACAGGTCATTTAATCGTAAATGAAGAAGAGATTGACATTAACAATTGGATCGGCAGCCAAAACCACAATTGGGGTTCACAGCATACTGATCGTTATGCCTGGGCACAAGTAGCTGGATTTGACAATAAGTCAGATAGCTTTCTTGAAATAGCGACTGCTCAGATTAAACTGGGAATGATATATTCTCCAAAAATGACCATTGCGGTTTTACGGCATGGTGGAAAGGAATACCTCTTCAATTCACTGAGAAGATCAATGATAAACAAAGCAACATATAAGTATTTTGAATGGACCTTTGAAATTAATAACGGATTGGAGAAGCTTTCAGGAAAGATCTATGCTGAAAAACAAAACTTTGTTGGGCTTAGCTATTATAATCCTCCTGGTGGTACTAAAACTTGCCTGAATACTAAGATAGCTTGTGCTGATATCGAACTTACAACGAAAAATGGCGCAAGAACGAATCTCACCACTGATAATCGGGCAGCATTTGAAATCCTTACCAATGATACAAGTCACGGAATTAAAGTAAAGTCCAACTGAAAATTGAAAACTTATATTTAAAGTGCTCCTTTAATAATTATTATATAAAATCTTGCTGAAATAATCTTTCAATTTTATAGGTGATCAACGGCATAATAAAGGTCATTTTTTGTATCTTTGAACAACACTAAAAGGCGAATCAAAATTCAAATGCCTTAAATAATCTAAGAAATGCCTAGATATCATTCTTTGGGGAAAATTCCGCATAAAAGACATACGACCTTTAAAAAGGAAGGTGGGGGATATTTTTATGAACAGCTTTTTGGGACCGTAGGTTTTGAGGGTATGTCCTCTTTGATTTATCATCACCATAGGCCAACCCAAGTAATGGAAATATTATCATCTTATGATATATCACCTAAAATTGCAATTGAAAAAAATATAAAATCACTCGCTTTAAGTGGGTTTGATGTTAAGCCTCAACAGGACTTTTTAAAAAGCAGGGTTCCGGTTCTTATAAACTCAGACTGTCAGATTATTTTGTCATCCCCACAGGGGAATGAAATGGATTATTATTATAAAAATGCTGATTGTGATGA
>DTSC01000148.1:1155-3639 GCA_012965625.1 Flavobacteriales bacterium
ACATAAAGGTTCTGGGAAGCTCCGGACTTTTTTAGGAAATATAGATTTTAAATATGGGGATTATCTAATAATTCCCAGAGGAATGATCTATAAAATTGATTTTGACAATGATGATAACAGGCTATTTATTGTAGAATCGCACAGTCCGATGTATACCCCAAAAAGATACAGAAACTGGTTTGGGCAATTATTAGAACATTCCCCTTATTGTGAGCGTGATATCAGGCCTCCCTCAGAATTGGAAACGCATGATGAAAAGGGAGAATTTCAAATAAAAATTAAAAAACAAGGAATGATCCATGAGATGGTTTATGCTTCACATCCTTTTGATGTTGTAGGCTGGGATGGTTTTAATTTCCCTTATGCATTTTCCATACATGATTTTGAGTCAATCACAGGCAGAATTCATCAACCTCCACCAGTCCATCAGACTTTTGAGGCTTCCGGATTTGTGGTATGCTCATTTTGTCCCAGGCTCTTTGATTATCACCCAGAATCTATCCCTGCTCCTTATAATCATAGTAATATAGATTCTGATGAGGTTTTATATTATGTTGATGGAGATTTTATGAGCAGGAATAATATTGAAATGGGGCAAATTACCTTGCATCCTGCGGGAATTCCTCACGGTCCACACCCAGGTGCAATGGAAAGAAGTATTGGGGAAAAAGAAACAAAGGAGCTTGCTGTTATGGTAGATACATTCAAGCCATTGCAAGTAACCCAGCAAGGACTTGACCTAGAAGATGGCAAATATTATAAATCTTGGTTAGAATAAAATATTAAAATATGGATAACAAAAATGTATTTGATACGATCCCAAAAATCTTTAAAGAAGCGGAAGATTTTCTTCCTTTAAATGGAACGGATTATATTGAGTTGTATGTAGGAAATGCGAAACAATCAGCGCATTTTTATAAAACAGCCTTAGGCTTTCAAGACTTAGCTTATGCCGGCCTTGAAACGGGAATTGAAGATAGAGCATCCTATGTCTTACAGCAGGGAAAGATCAGGATAGTTTTAACTACGCCATTAAATTCAGAAAGTGAGATTGGTCAACACATCTTAAACCATGGTGATGGAGTAAAGGTTATAGCATTGTGGGTAGATGATGCGGTTAAATCTTTTGAGGAGACTGTTAAAAGAGGAGCAAAACCTTATTTGGAACCCATTACTGAAGAAGATGAGAATGGAAAAGTGATTAAATCAGGCATCTATACCTATGGAGAAACTGTTCACTTATTTATTGAAAGAAAAAATTATCATGGCATATTCTTACCAGGCTATATAGAACATAAGACAAACTACAATCCTAAAGATGTTGGCCTGAAGTATGTTGATCACATGGTGGGCAATGTAGGATGGGGCGAGATGAATAAATGGGCCGATTATTATGCCCGGGTTATGGGATTTGCAAATTTAATCACCTTTGATGATAAAGATATCTCTACTCAATTTACTGCCTTAATGAGTAAGGTGATGACCAATGGAAATGGGAGAATTAAATTTCCAATAAACGAACCAGCGGAAGGAGCTAAGAAATCTCAAATTGAAGAATACCTGGACTTTTACAATGGTGCAGGCGTTCAGCATATTGCAGTTGCCACAGATGACATCTTAGAAACAGTAAAAGAGATGACGCGTAGAGGAGTAGATTTTCTTTATGTGCCTGGAAACTATTATGATACGGTTTTAGATAGGTGTGGTGAAATTGATGAAGACATCTTACAACTTAAAGAATTAGGAATCCTCGTAGACAGAGATGATGAAGGATATCTGTTACAAATATTTACAAAACCCATTGAAGACAGGCCAACGTTATTCTTTGAAATTATACAAAGAAAAGGGGCTCAGTCTTTTGGCAAAGGAAATTTCAAGGCATTATTTGAGTCTATTGAGGCAGAACAAGCCAAAAGGGGAACGCTATAACAATATCCATTTCTTGATAAAGATTATCTGTAGAATTGGAATTATAAATTACAAACAAAATGAAACCGGCTTATTAAAGCCATTGCTTTTTTCAAGTACTTAAGTAAAACTTAAATTAGAAGATTGTTGTATTAATTAAAACCTATTAAAAATGATAGTACCACCGATTAACTTTAAACAATGGATAGATGATAATCGACATTTATTAAAACCTCCCGTTGGGAACCAGGTAGTATACGAGGATACTGATTTTATAATTATGGTAGTAGGCGGGCCAAATGCCCGCAAAGATTTTCATTATAATGAGGGTGAAGAATTTTACTACCAAATAGAGGGAGATATTCAACTTCCAATTATTGAAAATGGTGAGGTACGTACAATTGATATTAAAGAAGGAGAAATCTTCTTGTTACCCCCCAAAGTACCACATTCACCACAACGAGGCCCTAATACTGTTGGATTAGTGATTGAACGACAAAGGGCAAAAGATGAATTTGATTCATGTATCTGGTTTTGTGATAACAAAGAATGTAATAATGAATTGCATAAAGCAGA
>DTSC01000149.1 GCA_012965625.1 Flavobacteriales bacterium
CCTGATAACATTTTCTGTTGTTGCGCAAGACATTCACTTTTCGCAATACCAGGCGTCACCATTGCTTTTAAATTCATCAAATACAGGTTCATTTGAAGGAGATTATCGATTTGGGATAAATTACCGTAACCAATGGTCCTCTTTTATTAAACCCTTTGTAACTACTTCTGGGTTTTTTGATAAACTCATTAAAAAGGAGCTGTTGGGAAACGATTACCTTGGAGTAGGTTTGGCTCTGTTTTCAGATAATGCGGGAACGGCTGAGTTTAATACACAATCTGCATTTGGTTCACTGAGTTATCATAAAAAATTAGATAGTGAAGGAAAACAGATGGTAAGTTTAGGTTTTCAAGGAGGGATCGTACAAAAAGGACTCAATTATGATAATCTGAAATTTGGCAACCAGTATGAATCAGCATTTTTTAATCCAGACCTTGAGAGCAAAGAAAATTATTCAAACTTAAATATTGCCTATCCAGAGTTACATGCCGGCATAGGTTGGCATTATAATTTCAGTGAAATGCTAAACTTTAATGCTGGTTTTTCAATGTTTAATATTAATGCACCCAAGGAGACCTTCTTAGGGGCTGAAGACAATTACCTTAATACCAGGATGAGCCTAACGCTAGGGGCAGATTATGTGTATGACGACCGATTGATGATAAGTCCCGGAGTTTTATTTACAGGTCAAACAAAGGCTTATGAGTATTTATTGGGAGCAACCATGGCTTATACGGTGAAAGATATTCCATTGCTAAATGTGGTTGCATTAATGGGTATCTGGTATCGTTCAACAGATGCTATTATCCTTGTGCCAGGAATCCAGTATAACAATTATAGGTTTGGCCTAAGCTATGATGTTAATATTTCTTCCTTGAGTAATGCCACTGGGGGGCGAGGAGCCTTGGAGATGTCTCTTATTTACATTTTTAACATGAATCCAAAACTTGGCATAAAGCGCTCAGTGCCTTGTAAAAGACTATAGATGAGATTAAAATCAACATATAATATTTTTCTTACAGCCATGTTATTTATGGGCATTGTGGGTTTTTATTCTTGCCAAAGTGCTATGCAAGGTAGCACTGAGGGGGGAGGTTTAACCTGGAAAAACAAGCTTAAGATTGCTGATAAGTTTTTTAAGGAAGGTTATTTTTACGATGCATCGCATTATTATGAATCAGTTCTTGAAGATCAGCCGGACAATGTTGATGTAACTTACAAGTTGGCTGAATCCTATTTCCTTTCCAGGGATTACAAACAGGCAAACCAGAGCTATAAAATTGTAAAGGAGAAAAATGTTCAGTTGTATCCTCTTTCTCAGTATATGTATGCCATTACCCTTAAAATGACGGGAAACTTTGAGGAAGCTAAAAAAGAATTTGAATTGTTTGGTAAATCATACAGGGCATTTGATGCACCTATATATAAAAAGAAAGTTAAGAACGAGATAGCTGGATGTGATTTTGCTGTAAAAGCGATGGAAAATCCATTGAATATTATGGTGGTCCATGCGGGGAAAGAGATCAATGCAGCTTATACGGAGGCTGCCCCAATGCCTTATGGGGAGGATCTCTTGTTATATGCTTCTCTTAGGTCTGATACAGTTATAGCTTCTGAGAATCTTAAAGGAAAGGTTGGTAAATTTAAATTATACCAATCCACAAAAGAAAACAGAAGATGGAGTCAGGGTGAGCCCTTGCCGGATATTATTAATGTACCTAAAAAAGATGTGGCAAATGGAGCCTTTTCTCCAGATTGCGCATGTCCTGATGGTGCGAAATTCTTCTTTACTCAGTGTGAGCCTAATGATGTGGGTAAAATGGTCTGTGAGATCTACTCTTCTGATTATAACGACGGAGTATGGAGCAATGTAAAGAAATTAAATGACCAGATTAACATGCCTGGTTTTACTAGCACACATCCTGCTGTAGGTGAGGATAAAAAACGTGGTTCCTACATACTGTATTTTGCTTCTGACAGGCCAGATGGAGTAGGGGGCATGGATCTTTGGTATTCTGAGATTACTAAAAAAGGTGAATATAAAGCCCCAAAAAATCTTGGCAAAAAAGTGAATACTATTGGTGATGAGCTTACACCCTTCTTTAATATTGGTTCAAATATGCTTTCTTTTAGTTCAGATGGACATCCATCTATTGGTGGATATGATATCTTCTATACTTCAGGAAAAATGAGAAAGTGGACGAATCCTGAAAACGCAGGCTTTCCCATAAACTCTGTTGCTGATGACATGTATTTTGTGTCTGATCCAGATGAAGAAGGTGGCTATTTTGTTTCGAATAGAAAGGGGTCCATTGCTTTAAAATCTGAGACCTGCTGTGATGATATTTTTAGATATTCTTGGGACAGGGACATGATTCCTAAATTTGCTATTGATGGGTTTGCTTATAATGCAGATGATTCAACAAGGACTACCTTTCAAGACTATGATATAAGGCTTTATCAAATAGAAAGGGACTCTTCTGAGGTCCTTATCAACGAAGCGCATATAACAAATGAGCCAGAATTCTTCTTTGTTCTTAAGCGTAATAAAAATTATAAATTAGTGGCTACAAAGGATGGTTATTTTCCAAATGATGCTTTTGCTACAACAGTAGGATTAATGAAATCAGATACCTTGCATAGGGAGATTCCGTTAAAGAAGCTTGAATTGAATCAGGCAATTGTATTAAAAGATGTTTATTATGACTTTGATAAGGCTACCTTAAGGCCAGAATCAAACAGGACATTGGGTTTGTTGGTGGAAATTCTAAATGTAAACCCAGGGATTGTTGTTGAGCTTAGCTCACATACTGATAGCAAGGGAGAAAACCTTTATAATGAAAAACTGTCTCAAAGAAGAGCTGAGTCTGTGGTTAAATACCTGAAAAAGGCAGGAATCAGCAAGGACAGGTTAGTCCCAAAGGGATATGGGGAGAACCATCCAATAGCTGAAAATACCAATCCTGATGGATCTGATAATCCTGAGGGTAGACAAATGAACCGTAGAACTGAAATAATGGTTATCGGAGAGACAGAGATTACTGTCAATAAGAAAAAGGCAAACCTGGATGATGCCTTAAAAGATGCCGAAGGAGAATAAGAATTCTTCTTGGTACAATGAATCCCTTTCCTGTTTAACTTTCTTATTATATATTCTTACACAAGCACTTAATTGCTTGGACTTGTGGTTTATCTATAGATAAGATTTATCGCATATACTTGAGCAAGAAGGAATGCCTGGTGAGTTTTGTTATAAGTCTTGCATTTCCACATTTGGTTTCAATCAAATATATAGGCTTAGCTTAGAATAATTTGGGAACACCTATGTTTACTCATCCATCCTATTCTCCCTTTTATAAAAAAAAAGGCACCATAAAGGTGCCTTTCTTAAACTTCCACTTTCCTACTTAACCAAATTTTTACTGCTTAAGGAAACTAGTCTTGTACAACTCGTCATTTGCTTTTAGGTTGACATAGTACATTCCTTCAGGTAATTTCATTACGTTAATCGTAAACTTGTAGAAGGTGCCATCAAATTTTTTCTTATACACCAGCTTACCTGCTGTATTAAAGATCTTGATGTCTGCTTTGTATTCAGGTGTCATTACAAAGACGGTATTTCCTTCAACTCTTCCAAATGTTATAGTCAGCCGTTCCGTAGTAGGATTAGGCATTACACTGAAATTTAGTTCTTTCAAGTTTTTCACCGAAACAATTTTAGAATACGAATGCTGTCCGTCATAATCCGTTTGCTTCAGGCGATAATAGGATACGCCCAGCATTGGATCTGTATCTTCTGCTTCATAATACAACATTTCGTTGCTGTTGCCTGCACCAGGTACAGTTACCATTATGTCAAAATCTACGGCATCCCTGCTTCTCTCAATGGTGAAGAAGTCGTTGTTGATCTCACTGGCTGTTGTCCAGGAAAGATCTATCAGATCTTCATCACTAACATCTGCAGCAAAATCTACCAATTCAATAGGCAGCTCTGCGCCTGATCCACCGCCAATACCTCCTTCAGAGAAAGAGTTAAATAGTGTCTTCTCAGCAAATCCGCTACCTACAGTCCTTCCAGCTTGGCCTGATGCGGGTATAGACGTGATACCATCCCAAGTATTCCATGCAGAATAGTTTGATGATCCTGTTGGCCTTTTTAGGATAGTAAATTGATTATCTATCAAGCCACTTATATTAGCAGTATATAGTCGCAAACCATAATTGCCGCTCGTAAAGCTTCCTGAATTACTTGGAGTTAACTTCCAAACAGCAGCTTCGTAGAACTTAACTATTTTGGTGGTATTCTGGTATGTATATAAATTTGCATCAATGTTATTCCCTGACTCAGTTATATTACCCGCACTCATTTCGAGATAATCAGTAGCGCTCGCCAGCTCCAGGCTATTATTAAGCAAATCTGCCCTATTATAGTCTGTGGTGCTGGTACCTTGTCCAATATGAAATTCATAAGTGCTACTATTCGCAACAAAATGCCTTCTTAGCTTACCAAATACAAAAGCAGTATTGCTTCCTCCAGTCATAGCTGCTGCAGCTGTATTGGTCACTATCAATGTATTGGAGCCCGTAGAGATAACACCACTGGTTAAAGCAACTGTTCCTGATGATGAGACAATCACATCATCATTTAAAGTGATACCTCCAGAATTATTCATTACTATGCTTCCAATGGTATTTCCACCCGAAGTAATGCTCATAGGTGTACTTCCTCCAAACTCAACTGTTCCATTGCTAACACCTCCATTAGTATAGTCGAACGTAGAACCGGACACTGCAAGGGTGCCAGTACCTATATCTATTGTAACACCTGGTCCAATAATAACCTCATCAGCGGTAATGGTATAACCATTTACATCGAATGTTCCTGCGCTCACATTTAGTGATGAAAGCGTAATGTCTGAGCCTGCCTCTATTGTCTCAGTAGTTGTTTTCTTCAACTTTAGAGCAGTAACGTCACCACCACTTGCAACGGTAAATGTATTGAAAGTTGTGGAGGTGGAACCAATTTGAATATCGACTCGTCCTATACTACCATTACCATGACCCATATAACTACCTGACGCAGGAGAACCAGACGCCAGTGATGTTTGCAATAACAATCGTCTAACCGGGGTAGCATTACCGTCAAAAGTGAAGGATTGACTGGCACCTCCATATGAATTATACATTGAAGTAGTACCAGTAGTGTGCTTTGCTCCAATCACACCATAGTAATTCCCGGATACAATAGACACATTACAAGTTAGCCATCCTGTTCCAGCATCAATACCTGAATATAGAACAGTATGAGAACCGCTACTATTAGTGTATTCCAATGGTGGACTTGTGCCAAAGTCAACAATCTCTACAGATTGACTATTTGCAGCACTACCTGCTGTATTACCATCAGAAGCATGTACTCCAGAAATAGTAAAGGAAGATTGTGCCTGGAAGTAGTAACCCCTTGTAAAAGTATAAGTATAATCTGATGCGTGAGCACCAGCTTCTACCTTTGTGCCACCACTTATGCTGCCGCCAGTAACCTTAATTGCTCCAGCACCATTATTTGTGATCGTTCCTGCCACATTTACACTTCCAGAAACGGTTAAGCCACCACCACTAGCTGCAATATTTCCCAATGTGGCACCTGCCTGAATCTCTAAATCGTTCGCATATGAGGCAGTAGTAGTAATTGAAGGAGCACTGCCGTAATTTTCAGTTCCAATGTAAACGCTGGTAGATGCTGTAGGCAGACTAGCTTCGGACCAGTTTGAAGCCGTATGGTATATATAGTTATTGCCACCTGTCCAAACATGCCCAGCATTTGACTGGGTAAGACTGTAGGTCGAAGAATAACATGCTTCTGAGCCCACTCTTAATGCAGCTCTGTAATCCATGTCCTTACCTATCCATCCTGTAGTGTAAGATGATGAAGTAGCTGAACTATTGTTGCAATTGGACCAGGATGAACCACCTCCTGTCGTATTTTGCCATTGTATTGAGGCTGAACTAGACTGCCCTGTTAGACCAATGGTTGTGGTTGCAGTAATAGAGCTAAGCGATTCCGGACTACCACTTGAGAGAGATCCCACACTAAAGCTACATCCTTCTTCAACTGACCAGCTATCTATAGCAAAGTCACTAGTAAAGGTGCTACCTGTTGTTCCTTTTATTCTAATGTAGATCAAACTGCCAGCGTAAGAATTTAAACTTACAGTAGCATTAGCCCAAGCATTACCTTGGTTTCCAGACATGGTCCATTCTGTTGTCCATGTGCTTCCACCATTGCTGCTTACATCTACCACCATTGTTCCTATTGCGGCACCATACATATGATACGCAAAACTTAAGTCAGCAGCTGCATAGCTTGATAGGTCAATTGCGCGACTTATTAGGATGGCTGCCACGTTATAATTTGGTGAAGACGATTCAATATACATATATTTACCAGAGCCGCCATCGCCAGTTGTGGGACCTGTATTGCCAGAACCGGTGGAACCGGTATATATTCTCCAGTCAATATCATCTCCTGATCCATTGGTTACGTTTGTCCAGCCTGGAGTTGCAAAGGTAAAACCCTGCACGCCTGCAGTACCTGAGTGAGTTGCTTCATTGTCAAAAGTAGCAGTATAAGGAAGGGTTGCTCCTGGAATCGGAGCTACTGCAAGTGTACTGGCAGCACTAATACCATGATTGTTAGTAGCTGTCACAGAAATATTTCCATTGCCAGTTCCAGTTGTTACGGTAATGGATGTGTGTCCTTGTCCACTGGTAATACTCCATCCACTAGGTACTGTCCAGGCATAACTGTCTGCACCACCTACTGCAGTAATTGAATAGGTCTCACCAACCCAGGATGCATATGGAGTGGCACTACCTGTAATTGTACCAGGAGTAGCTGGTGGGCCCCCTGCTGCAGTTCCAGTTATTACAATGTCATCAAACCCTAAGCCATCGGAAGCAGTACAAGACGTGGACTTATAGTTATCATATTGGGCAAGCTGTATTACTATATTATCGTTTAGGGTTTGACCAAAAGCTGCAGCATGAGCAGAAATTGAAAAAGTATATTGTGTGAAATATTGATTCGCTGCTGATAAGCCGGCTTTAACTGGATTGATCCAAGCATTCGTGCCCTTAGTATTTCCACTATATCCGGTACCACCACTTGTTTGTACAAAATAAAAAGTGCTTCCACCGTCATATGAGATAGCTACTTGGTCCATTTTGTAGATACCCCATGTATAATTATAATGAAATTCATCGCCTATATCTGCACAATAAAATGTCATTTCTGCACTACCTCCTTGATAAGCTGCCATTGACAGCGGGCCAATTGTTAATACATTTGCTGAATAGGTTCCATTTGCAGAACAGTCTAAAATAATATATCCTCCCAATGACGCTGTTGGACCGTAGGTAGAATTACATTTACTCGTATTCGAAACTGCATCACCAGCTCTAAACCTACCGTTGTTGACCTGGCTATATCTCATTAATGGCGACAATCCGTACAGAGTCAGATCAGAGGTTGCTTTAGTAATTGACATTCCTGGCATTATACTATTAAAATCTTCCGAAAAAACCGTTGTTTGCGCATTTGTTGTCAGCGAGCAAAGTAAGAATGCAAACACTGTGATTAAAATGCTGGGGTAGTAGTATTTCTTTTTCATGGTTTGGTAGTTTTAGTGTTTTAAATGAATAGCGATTAAATACTTGTTAAATTTATTTATAATGTATGTGTCGTTTATTATTAAAGATACTGTTATTTATTTTCCTGACCTTTTTACTTTTCTTTTTCATGGGTTTTTGCCATTTTAAAAAGCTCTGATTGTTGGTCCATCTCTTGTTCTAACATTAACTTATAGGAAATCTCACCACTAGATAACATATCAGATACTTCTTTTTTGCTAATAGTCCCATTACCGAGGTTAGTGTTGATCTCAGTTAAATTATCTATATCAAATTGTTGTTGGTCTATCGAAGAGATATCCACTGACTTTAAATTTTCCGCTGCTATTTCTTGCTCTAACGTAATCATTTCTGCCTCCTCAGTTTCTGCTTCCAACTTCTCTTGCTCAAGTTTAGCTTTCTCATCTGATTTTATCTTTTCATATACTGGATCATAATCTGAGTCTGTAGTGCTTTGCCCAACAGCAATCGTGGCAGTAAAAATTCCTATTAAGAAAAGCAGCGATATTTTTTTTAGATTTTTCATTGTCTTGTTTTTGGTTTGGTTCGAAATATGTTTTGATAGTTTTGGCTTAGTATTTGTTATTTCTATTATTCTATATTAAAAGTTTTAATTGGTGTTCGATAACTAAATGATGTGCGTGCAAGCACATATGTGTGCATATTATACGACCATAAATTTGGTTAGGTTACATTTTTTGTTCTTGTTATATATTGTCATAATTATTATAATTTGCAATAATCACACGTTTATAAAACATCCTTTTGTTCAATTAGATAAAATAAGTCACACATTTTGCAAAAAGACAAAAACCAGATTAAAATTTTGTTAAAAAAAAATATAAAAAATAAAATAATGGCAATAATTGAATTGATAGATAAAAGTAGAATTAAATATTGTTATGTCCAAGAGAATTGCGACGTCTATTGTCAAGCTGTCGACAAACTTTAATAAAGTGTCGATAAAGTCTAATAGGGGGCGCTTAATTACCTGTTGGCGTTAATCCTTGAGGAAATTGGACCTGTATACCTTACCATTTTTCTCCAGGCTAATGAAGTACATGCCTTCATCATAGGCGGAAACGTCTAAGCTTAGCTTTGAGGATGTGGCATCAGTGTTCTTCTTGTATACAAGCTTTCCAATGCTATTGTATATCTTAATTCCAGGTACACCATTTTCTGATGTTAAAAGGTCTGTACTTTCTCCAAAGCTGATCTCTATCTTTTCAGCAGCTGGATTGGGCCATACAGAGAAGCTGGGTGATTTAAAGATATTGACGGTCTTCATCTCTGAGTATTTAAAGGACCCATCAAAATCCGTTTGCTTGAGCCTGTAGTAGTTGATGCCCATTCTTGGATTGTTATCAGTAGCGTCATACTCAATAACCTGGTTGCTTGTGCCCGCACCTTGAACTTCCATCACCGCTTCAAAGTCAGTGCCGTCTGTACTTCTTTCCACAGTGAAAAAGTTGTTGTTGATCTCAGTGGCTGTTGCCCAGGAAAGCGCTACAGAAGATTCTTCATTTAGTTCCGCAGTGAAGTCCAGCAGTTCAATGGGTAATTGCTCGTTACTTCCCACTACTGCAGCTTTAGAAAAGCCAGTAAATCCCTGCTTGTACGCATAACCAGATGTAACCGTTCTTCCATCCTCACCAGCTGTCGGGATTATGGTGGAGCCATCAAAGCTGTCATAATCAGCAAAATTTTGCGAGGCTGTGGACCGCTTGACAATAGTGTATTTATTGTCTTGCAGCGTGCCGCCCCAGCCTACATTCAGGTTGGCAAGATATAGTGTGAGGTTAAAGGATCCGCTTGTGGGCTCTGTGTTGGGGTTCATGCTCCACTCTTCATCACAGAAATACAATAGGCGTGTTCCGTCTTCATAGGCTGTTCCATATTGGCTATGATTATTGCCTGTCCCGTCATTTCGGACCATAAAGACATCGAGATATGTCATTCCACCTAAATTGTTGTTTTCCAGGTCCATTTGATAAAAGTCGCTTGCAGTAGCTCCCAGGCCTACAGGAAAAACATAAGTATCCGTATTTGTTCCAATATGCCTTCTTAATGCACCTGCAGCTGATGTAGCAATGATAAAGCTGCTGCTGGCACCTCCAATAAGGTCTGCTGCTGCACCAGTAAGCTCCAGGATATTGCTATTGGTGTTGATGTTGCCAGAGGTAAGGGTAAGCGAGCCACCAATACTCATGGCGTCTCCTAATTTTATGCCAGCGCTATTGTTGACAATTAAGTTATTTAAGGCAGAGCTGTTGGAGTTTATTGTTTGTTCTACCCCTCCGTTAAGAGTTATTGTTGACGTTGCTGAATTGATTGTTCCCGTAGATGACACACTTATATCCCCAGTAATAGTCATTGTACCAGTTCCCAGATCAAGCTCACCACCTGTCACCTGGACAGCGCTGCTTATGGTTAGGTCATTATTGACCATATCTAATTTTCCTCCAGAAACAACCAATGACCTGATATTTAAGTTAGATCCGGCATTAATGGTTCCAAATCCTACTTCAATATTTGCTGATGACATAGTGCCAGCGTTAGAAATGGCATTTGTAGAGCCTCCGCCTATGATATATATTCGGCCCCCTCCGGTAAAGGTTATTGTTCCATTGTTGTTAAGATAGTCTGTCAGCTGAGGGTTTTGCAATCCAGTGGCCGAATGGTTTAAGGTCGCTCCAGATTGAACTGTTAAGCCTACAGCAATTACATTTGGCTCTGCATCAGATAATGTAGATGTATTGACATATTCATTTCCGATAAATATTGCTTGAGTTCCTAAAGGAGGTGTTCCTTGTGACCAGTTGCTTCCCGTTCCCCATGCGGTTGACGTTTGGCCTGTCCATACATTAACATTTGCACAATTTGCAGTAGTTACCGTATATGCTAAGCCATTATTGCCATAACATACCTCTCCGAGGTTGGTCTCCATAACTCTGTACTCAGTGGTTTGTCCCAGATAGGGTGAACCATAATTTCCTACTGTAGCTGTAGTATTGCTGCAATCAATCCAAGTATCACTTCCTTCAGGTTTCCATTGCCAGTTCAATGTTGCTCCAAAGTCCTGGCCAGAAAGAACCAGGTCGGTAGTTTCACCACAGTTAATACTGGTAGTGCCACTAACCGTTCCTGCTGCAAAGCCACAAGCGGAAACAATCTTTATATTATCAATGAAGGTAGCATCACCACCATTTGCATCATAGGAGTACTGGTATTTGTTGCAGGTTTTAAATTCGAGACTGAATGTTGAGCCAGCATAAGCAGAAAGGTCATAGGTGAGCGTTTGAAATGGGTCGGATGTATTGGTTGTTGGTTGAAAATAAGTGTTTCCGCTTTGTTCTGCTATAGGATTGCTATCAATGTTCAGGCAAAACCAGGAGTGGCTTTGATTGGAAGTAAAAGTCTGTTTCAACTCAAATGTTAAGGTAATTGTGTTTGAAACGGGGTTGCAGAATTTTCTTGCTACAGTCTGTATATGTGCTGAGTTATTCAAAAATGCTGTGGCTCCATCAGCAGGAATTTCTGTATTCCACCCTGTAAAGGTGACATATCCTTCCATCAATAATCCGCCGGTTGAAGAATTGCCAGCTTCACTTGTTATATACGCAGAACTATAGTTCCCGGTATTATAATTGGTTGTATTTGTCCATCCAGAACCATCTCCCCAGGCATCCGATCCTTCAAAGGTTTCAGTAAAAAGGGTGCTAATCTCAGTGCATGCAGCTGTAGAAGAAGAGCCGTTTACGATCATATCGTCTAAGGCAACATCAGATCTCCAGCTTAATGTTATAACCCTGATCATAAAACTCACTGTAGCTTCCCCTGCTAGTGGTGTGAGGTCTATATAAGCTTGCCTCCAATCATTGATGCCAGAGTATTCATATTGCTCTTGGTAATAAAGTGAATAATTGCTTTCATCTGTAGAGACATATACCATTAAATACCCTGGTGAATACAAGTCTCCTGAACCATATTGATGCCACCAGAAGGTAAAATTTGCAGTAGTAAGGCTGCTGAAATCATAGGTAGAGCTAATTAGGTCTGCTGATTTATTTGGAAAATTGGGGCTTGATGATTCTGTGTACACATAATTGCCAGAGGGGGTGCCGGTGGTATGGTCAGCACTAGGACCCGTTCCAGAAGAAGGGGTTGAGCCACTATTTAAAGTCCAGTTAAAATCATCGCCAAAGGCTGAAGTGTTAAAATAGGAATATGAACCACCTTCAAAATCTTCAGTATGAGGAAAAGTAGATATCTGACCGACTGATAGAAATGGAATTGCTATCAGCATTAAAACAAATATTTTGGTTGAATTTTTCATGATATAGTTTTATTGTTTCTCAGCTTACAATAAAGGATTATCTTTTAGGCTTTTCAGCATTCATTTCCGGTTTTGGAGGAATATATGCAGCCTTCTTTTTTTTCATGAACATTTCATCTGAATTAGATTGTTTGTTTGAATTCTTGGCATCTAACTCTTCCTCTTCTTTCAGTACTTTTAATTGCCCAGCCTTTGTATCTAAAGGCAGTAAGGGTATTTTCTTTATTTGAGCGTTGGCTTTTTGGTTAGCAGAAACTGTAACGCTTGATTGGCCTGATGCAAATCCCCAGGCAAGTACACTGCAAAATACAATTACAATTGTGTAAATCTTTTTCATTATAGTAAAATGTTGCGTTTGTTTACTCTAAAATCAGTACTAATATACAGCTTTAAAGTCCAAAAACCAAATAAAATTACAATAAATGGCTAATAACTATTAACATGTTTGGATAAATCCAGATATGCAAATATGAAATTAATTTTTAGATTTATATATATATTACGATACCAATAAGTATGGTATCTACGAACTTTAAGAAAGTGTCGATAACGACTTAATGGGAAAGATTTATGGGTAAAATTTGAGTTTATTCCTTTAGGAACCGGGTTCTGTATACCTTACCATTTTTCTCCAGGCTAATGAAGTACATGCCTTCATCATAGGCGGAAACGTCTAAGCTTAGCTT
>DTSC01000150.1 GCA_012965625.1 Flavobacteriales bacterium
TGATTCCTGAACCAGTATATGGGATGTTCAGCATTTCAAAATAGCCCTGTAGTTTGCCATCCTCTCCCGGATCTCCGTGAATTGCTATAAAGACACAATCAAAAGTGATCCTGGCCCCATCAATTTCACAAGAAAAATCATTCTTGTTTATTGAAATTTCATCATTGTTTGTCCATTTCAGGACCCAATTCCCACCCTTAATTTCAATAAAAAAGCCATTGTATTTGAAAGTATCCAGGTTGTCATAAACCGTTTTTCCAGATCGAACAGAGATCTCATATTCTGATGAGTTGCCACCACATACAATTGCAATGTTCCTTTTCATATTTAATAGATGAATTTACTAAGGCGAGATATTATATTTTGCTCTTATAATCTCGAAAAAAACAAACTTAATAAGATTTTGGCTATTCTATCGTTAAAGGGAAAAGATATATCTTTGATATCTGGGATTTTTCTAGAAAATTTGTGTTAAAAGAATGTGGGCTTTTCTAAAAAGTAGATTTTTTTTCTTCAATTTATTAATCATCGCAGGACTGGTTTTGGGACTATTATGGTTTATCTTTAAAAGCCTTGATGATTTTACCTTACATGGTCAATCAATTATTGTACCTGATTTAAAAGGTTTTGAAGTTAATGATCTTGACACATTTCTGACAGATCGTAAATTGAGATATATTATAGCTGATTCCATTTATATCCCCACAGAAAAAAAAGGGGTAGTTATCGATCAGGATCCCAAACCAGGCCTTAGCGTTAAAGAAAACAGGCGAATTTATTTAATTGTTAACGCCATAGTAACTCCAAAAGTAAAACTTCCAAATCTGATAGACCTCTCTTTAAGGCAGGTTATAACAACTCTTGAAACATATGGTTTTGTAGTAGGTGAATTGGAATATGTCCCTGATATTGCAAGGGATGCAGTAATTGGCCAAAAGGTAAATGGTATAGAAATTAATACTGGGGATATGGTAAAAAAAGGAGCTACAATTGATTTAATTATGGGGGATGGATTGAGTGATGAAGAGATTCGGGTTCCTTTAATTGTTGGACTAAATCAAGAAGAGGCTTTAATGGTTTTAAAAACAAGCTCATTAAATGAAGGGGGTGTCGTTTATGATAAAACAGTGCTTACTTCGACAGATTCAGCTAATGCAAAAATCTGGAGGCAGCATCCTGAATATGGTGTGAGTATGATCAACCTGGGAGGGAATGTAGATTTCTGGTTGTCAATGGACCAAGGAAAGGTTGTATTAGACTCGTCATTTACTGATACCATAGCTCCTGTAAACTTATGAGAAGGGGAATATTCTTGTTATTAATATTTGCTCTTGTAGCATTTCGAGGGTTTAGTCAGAAGGATGACTTAGGACTGGGCGAAGAACGGCTTGTGCCTTTAAGAGTAAATGCACAGATTGCAAAGAAACGTCCCTTTTCGGCTACTGCTGCATTTAAATCTCCTGGACCACAATCTTACTTTCTGCTAGACACTTTGTCCTTACCTTTTATTGACGATTTCTCCAAGTACAAGCTAAAGAGCTATGACACTTTGGATTATTCTCAGATGTTAGTTGTTGATAAAATGACCTATGATTTCACGGTTGATGGGCTGCTGATTGATACTTTCATTTGTTCAAGTGATACCACCTGGAGCTATTTATATCACAATACCTTTCCAGATTCCTTGATGAGTAAAACACCTTTGACTGCTTTCCAGGTGATATTTTATAATCATCCTGCGGATCCTTTTGCCCCTTCTGATACTGTAATATACTGGGATCCATTTGAGATTTATGATACTATTGTACTCGCCTCTACACCTGATACCATTGACAGTTTAAGCCTAGTCCTGGATACACTGATCAGCATCAGTGACACCTTTAAGGTGTACCCTCCTGATACTTCTGTTGGTGGCGTCACGAATTCATTATGGATAGATGAAGATGTGTTTATCAACTCAACATACCCGATAGATCCGATAACTGTTGGAGTAGCAACTTTTGATGGCCTTAATCAATATGGGGCTCCACACAATGGCTTTTCTGACCCAGCAGGCTATGGTTTGGCAGACTATCTGACCTCCAAGCCTATAGATCTCTCGTATGCAGTAACGGATTCTGTTTATCTCAGCTTCTATTACCAGCCGCAGGGGATTGGCAATGATCCACAGGTAACAGATTCATTGGTGCTTGAGTTCTTTGGACCATCGACCCTGGAATGGTATAACATATGGAGTGTTCCTGGCACCTCTTATCATAAGTTTAAACAAGTCATATTCCAGATAACCGATCCTATATTTCTTCAGGATGGCTTTCAGTTTAGGTTCAAGAATTATGGTACTTTGTCTGGTAACTTGGATCATTGGAATTTAGATTATGTAAGGTTAAATGCTGGAAGAAACGATGCTGATACTTTTATTGTTGATGTTGCATTGATCAGTGCCACAGGGTCTGTACTTCAGAACTATGAAGCAGTGCCATGGAAACATTATTTGGCCGATACCACTTTGCCACTTATAGATAGCATGCGGATAAGTATCAACAACCTTGATACGGCAAAGAACAATGTTGGATATCGGTATAATATCAAGCACCAATCAGATGTCTATTCTTTTCCAACGGGAACCAATAACAAGGATATCAATGGGCAAAGTAGCCTTCCGCGGAAATTATCGATTGATTATACATTTAGCTCCACGTTAACAGATAGCGCAGAGTTTGAAATCAATAATTACATAACCCCTCCTCCAACAGATACAATCGAAAATAATGACACAATTAAATACATTCAGCGATTTTATAATTATTATGCCTATGATGATGGCTCTGCAGAATGGGCCTACTTGCTTAACGCACCTGGTGCGAAGTTGGCATATAGATTTACTTCGATAATACCTGATACACTCAGAGCTGTAGATATATATTTCAGTCAGGTGATAGAGGATGTGTCTGCCGAGTTCTTTTACCTCACTATTTGGAATAGCTTATCGCCAGAGGACATTATTTATCAGCAAGCATTTCAAACACCCGTATATGAAGATGCACTAAATAAATTCCATACCTATTTGCTTGATGAGATCTTGGTCTTATCAGGGACTTATTATATTGGCTGGGTTCAAGTAACAGATGCCTCATTAAACGTCGGATTTGATAAGAATAGGGATGCCAGTAGTTTTTTATATTATAATGTATCAGGGACATGGATTCAGAGTATTATTGATGGCAGTGTAATGATGCGGCCACTTTTTGGTGGGCCTGTAATAATACCTGTTGGAATAGGGGAGGGCTTTTCACCCATTAAGAAAGACTTGCAATACCGCGTTTTTCCTAATCCTGCAAAAGAGCTGGTTTATATCCAGGCAGATGGAAATAACAATCAAGATTTCTTACACATAATGATTCATGACATATATGGTAGAAAGGTGAAGGAGGTAAGTACAGATAATGGTATCGTTCATGTAGCAGGCCTGTCATTGGGTGTGTATTTCTTTACGATTCAGGCTGGAGACAATGATGAATTCTTTATTGAAAAAGTCCTTATTAACAGGTAGAAGAATAAGATAAATATTTTAATGGTATCATCAAGCGATAAAACCCTTGAACAGC
>DTSC01000151.1 GCA_012965625.1 Flavobacteriales bacterium
ATTCTAACCACATAAGGGTCGCCATTTTCCAGCCTTCTTTGAACTTCGTCATTAGACAATGACAGGGCATTTTTCATACCCATTCGAGAAATAGCATTGTATTGTGGAACTGTGACTTTTGCTGCCTTTAAACGCATACGCATTTCATCTAATTCTCCTGGAGTATCAAAAGCATAGTAGGCATGGCCATCTTGTATTAGCTGATCAACAAATTTTTTGTAAAGACTCTTTCTTTCAGATTGCCGGTATGGCCCATATTCCCCACCTATGGTTGGCCCCTCATCAATTTGTAATCCACACCATTCAAGAGATTGTATGATATATTCTTCCGCTCCTTTTATAAATCGCTTTTGGTCCGTATCTTCTATTCTCAAAATGAAAGAACCTTTAGCTTTCTTGGCAAAAAGGTAATTGTAAAGTGCTGTCCGTACACCACCCATATGTAAAGGGCCTGTTGGACTTGGCGCAAATCGAACACGAACGTTTGGCGAAGACATTATAGGACTTTTGAAGATGCAAAGATAAATCAATATATGAGATTATGTGGCAGGTTTAAACACCATAAATCAGAAAATCTATATAACTTTATAATAAGATTGACGTTAAGAAATGAAAACAAGGGCTTATTTTTGATAAATGAATATTGATTCAGAGCATAATACGTACGACATCTTAATTTATAAGCTAGACAGGTTTATAAGGAAATACTATAAAAACCAAGTCCTAAAGGGGGGGATATATTCTTTTGGGATGTTGTTGGTTTTTTATCTTACAGTAGTTTTTATTGAATATTATGGCCGGTTTAATGTTGGATTTAGGACCATTCTTTTTTATAGTTTCATTATAGGAAGCTTGGGAATTATAGCAAAGTTCATAATAGCACCCTTAATACAGCTATATCATCTTGGAGAAAGAATTAGTCATCAAAAAGCAGCAGGAATTATAGGCAATCATTTTTCTGAGGTAAAGGACAAGCTTCTTAATGCCATGCAGCTACATAGCATGTCGCAAAAGGGTGAAGCGGTGGATCCAGCGCTTATTATAGCGAGTGTTGACCAGAAAATTGCATCTTTAAAGCCAATTGCCTTTACTGGCGCCATCGACTTTAAGGAAAACAGGCGATATGTAAAATATGCCCTGATCCCTATCTTTTTTATTGGTCTAGTATGGCTTGTTGCACCATCGATTATTACAGATAGCACTGCAAGGTTGGTGGCGCATAGAAAATTCTTTGAGCCGATTGCCCCATTTGCTTTTATAATTACCAATAATACATTAGAAGCGGTCCAACAAGAAGATTTTGAGCTAGATATAAAAATTAAAGGAGACGAACTGCCAAACGATGTTTATATTGAATATGACAATAACACCTACAGATTAAAAAAGAACAGCAAACTTTCCTTTAGATACCTATTTAAGAACCTTCAGGATGATGCGACATTTAAATTGCTGGCTGACGGCTTTTATTCTGGAGAATATAAATTAAAAGTCTTGCCGAATCCCTTGATCGTTGATTTCGAAGTAAAGCTTGATTATCCGAAATACATTAACAGGCAAGCTGAGGAACTTAAAAATACCGGCGACATGATAATTCCTGAAGGGACAAAAGTTTCCTGGGAATTTAATACAATAAACACAGAACAAATTGCGATGAGGTTTATTGAATCTGAGCAAAAGAATTTAGCAGAAGCGCAAAAATCTGATGAAGGTGTTTTTAGCTATTCAGTGAAATGCTTTAGGAATAGCTCCTACACAATAAAAACAAACAATGAATTTGTTATAGGTCGCGATTCTATTACTTATTGGATCAATGTTGTTCCAGATATGTTTCCTGAAATTGAAGTAGATGAACAAAAGGATTCCCTTGCTGGAAACAGATTGTTTTTCACAGGGCTTATAAAAGACGATTATGGTTTTGAGAAATTGGCATTCAACTTTATCAAATCCACTAACGAAAATGGGCAGGAAGAATTAACCATGACTTCCATTTTGTTTAATAACTCAACAACCCAAAGTCAATTTTTCCATTCTTGGGATATAAGCGCTCTTGATCTGGTTGCAGGAGATAAAATTGAATATTATTTTGAGGTTTGGGATAATGACGGAGTAAATGGCAGTAAGTCAACTAAATCAGAAAAAAGAATTTATAAAGCACCTTCTTTAAAAGAGGTCTCTGAACAGGCAGACAGGAAAAACAATGACATTAAGGAGGAGATTGAAAAAACGGCAATGCTAGCGCGCAAACTTCAACAAGAACTAAAGAATGTTACTGAAAAGATGCTCGATAAAAAAGCACTAAGCTGGGAGGAAAAGAAAAAACTTAATGATATGTTGGAAACGCAGAAACAATTGCAAAAAAATATGGACAACATTAGAAAGGACGTCTCGCAAAATTTTTCTCAACAGTCGGAATACAAACATTTAGATGAAAACATCTTAAAAAAACAGCAACAGCTGGAAGACCTTTTTGAAAAAGTTATGACAGATGAGATGAAAGAACTTTTTAAAAAGATGGAAGAATTAATGGACAAGATAGACAAGAATAAGCTGCAGGAAATGATGGATAAAATGAAGATGGATAGTAAAGATATAGAAAAAGAGCTTGATAGAAGCTTGGAGCTGTTTAAGCAGCTAGAGGTGGAGCAAAAGCTGGAAGACGCAATTAAGAAATTGGAGGAGGTTCAAAAAAAGCAGGAGAAATTATCTGATGAAAGCAAGAGTAAAAAAACCGATGCCGATGCACTAAAAAAGACCCAAGAAGAGATAAAAAAAGATTTTGAAGATGTAAAAAAGGACGTAGACGAAATGGAAAAATTAAATGATGAGCTTGAGCATCCGAATGAACTTGGCTCTACCAAAGATGAAGAAGCAAAAATTGATGAAGAAATTAATAATAGTTCCGAAAAGCTAAGTAAAGGGAATATGGGGAAAGCATCAGAAGCCCAAAAAAATGCTGCTGAAGAGATGGAAAGAATGAAGGAAAAGCTACTGGACATGCAGGCAGAGATGGAAGCTGCCAGTGATGCGGAGGACCTTAATGCACTCCGTGATTTACTTGAGAATTTGGTAAAACTTTCTTTTGATCAGGAAGAGCTTATGACCAAGTTTAAAGGAAGCAATACTAAAAGCCCCCAATATGTAGAACACACGAAAACACAGAAAAAGCTGAAGGATGATGCGAAAATGATAGAAGATTCCCTTTATGCCTTATCAAAGAGGGTTGCGGAGATAGAATCTTTTATAAATCGTGAGATTAGTGCGATAAATTACAATATGGAAAAGACAATAAGTTTAATGGCAGACCGCAAAACATCACAAGCCAGCTCTAAGCAACAATATGTTATGACTTCAGTAAACAACTTGGCATTATTGTTAAGTGAGATTGTTGAACAAATGCAGCAACAAATGGCCCAGAGCCAATCCGGCGAGTCCTCGTGTAAAAAATCTGGATGTAAAAAACCGGGTTGCAACAAACCTGGCAACAAACCTGGCAGTAAACCGGGTAAAGGTAAAAAGCAGTCACTTTCGTCAATGAAGAGCTTGCAGCAGCAGCTCAACAATCAAATAAAGGCTATGAAGAAAGGGCAACAACCGGGGCC
>DTSC01000152.1 GCA_012965625.1 Flavobacteriales bacterium
CAGATACAAAAAGCCGGATGAAGAGGTAAGCACCAAGATCGTTAGAACGGTCAAAGACAAAGAATTTAGAAGAGGAAGTATGTCGGATAACTTCAGCTTCGCCGCTTCAGTTGCTGAATTTGGCATGTTGCTCAGAGACTCGGAGCACAAAGCAAACGCCAGCTATGAACATGCCCTGAGTTTAGCAAAATCCGCAAAGGGAGACGATGAAGACGGATACAGGCATGAATTTATCAAGCTCCTTAAAACATCCCAATTACTGGCAAGATAGCTTACGTTTTATTGGGACCTGGCAGGCTGTAAATACAGCAGAATTTGTCAGATCCCAATATTCAAAAACAATAATGGTGTGAAAGGTGTGGCAGGTGAATATGCGGATTCACTATCAGGAAAACTTGAAAAATTATTGTACCTGACATTCTCGTGATTCAATAAGTTCAATATGGAGATCCCCGCTTCTGATTTTATCTTCTTAGATCTGAACTTATACAACAAAGCAATATCCAAGCGGCTGTACACAGGAAGGTTCAGGTTTGAATTAAGATCACTGACATTGGATACTCCCGAACCATAAGTGTAATTAAGGGAAAAGAAAAACGGATTAAAATTAAAGAGCCCTGCCCCCTTGAGCTCATGCCTCTGGTCGTGAGCAGCCCTCTGGTACTCTTCATTTGTAAAATGATCGAAATGTTCTTCGGTTCGGCTCCATGTATAGGCAATCGAAAAATCATGCTTTTTGATCTCTTTATTTAAATAGCAGTCTACACCATAGGACCTGGATCTTCCAATACTGCCTGCGATGGTTTCCAACTTTTCAGGCTGATAATACCTATGCAAACCATCGGTTTTCTTATAAAAGCCCTCTAAACGGAGGTCAAAAAATTTATTATCGTACAGCATTCCGGCAACATAATGGGTGCCTTTTAAAACAGGCAGATACTTATTGTCTGTTATACCCCAATAGTAGAGGTAGTTGTTGAAATTGTCGACTATGGTATTTTCTGTAACAAACTGATGATAGATACCATAACGCAGGTTAAATTTCAATTTGGACGTGGCCGTGAAATGTATGCCTATCCGAGGCTGGATATAAGGGTTACCTTCATTTACAGGAAGATCTATCCGGATACCGGGTTCCAAAGAAATAAATTTTGAGAGGCTGATCTTATCGATCATGTAGGCATTTAACCTGGTAATGTCAGCAGCTGTATATTTCAAGGTTTGTTTGGTAGAGTCTTGAGAAAATGTAGAAGTGTTTTGAATGATTCCCCCACCTATTCTGACTCCATGCGTTTTATTGGTTGGCAGGCAATGTTCCCATTTCAAGGATAATTCTGATATGCCATTGGTAGTTGAATTATAGCTACTGGAATCGATTGATTTTTGGGAATTGTCGAATTCGGAATAGTTAAAAAAGGAGGATTCCAAGGAAGAGTAAGCCAGGGTAGTATTGGTCAGTCCACCATTCTCCCATTTTTTGCCATAAAAGAACGATCCGCCTAGCTGTGTTCTCTCCTGCCATGTATCTGCCAGATATGTTATGTTTTTCTCATCCTTATTTAGCTTCTCCGTAAATGTATCATCGCTCCCTATTATACTGAGGTAATAAGTATCTCCATTTTTGGTATACCCTGAATACTTGCAATTGATATCCCCAAAATTGAAATTAGTGTTATAATCTTCTTTAGGCTCCTTTTGTTGTACACCCAGCTTGTTATAGTAGGTCTTTCTGAAAGCAGCCTGGAGCGAAGAACGGCCAGATACAGGGAAGCTGAACATCCCGCTGGCAGTTTGGTTATTGATGTTAAAGAGGGCATGGAAGCCACTTTGATATCCTGATTTGCTCGTAATATTAACCAAGCCTCCTACCCTATCCCCTAAATGAACATTGTACCCTCCCTTATGGATCTCAATATCCTTGATGATCAGTGGGTTTACCGCTCCTATATGCTCGTTAAAGCTACTGGTATTAAAGAGCGTTATGCCATCCAGCAAAATCTGAGTCTCTCCCTTGTAGGAGCCCCAAATAATAAAATCATTGGTTTGCTCACCGGCAGCAAGGACCCCAGGCTGTAACCGCAGCACATTGAAAAGGGTATTGTTATTGTTTCCCGGAAGGAATGAAACACTTTTGTGATTGATCTTTTGGAATCCTGCTTGAGCCGGAATATAAGAAATACTATCTTTTGGGCCGGACTGTATGGTCACCTCCTGTAAGCCAATAACCTTAGGAATCAGCTCTATAGATGTGCAGGAGTGAGGTGCAACAATCGTGTCCAGGGAATAATAACCCAGGTGAGAAATGCCAATTTCCAGCAAACTATCCTTAGCCTTAAAGGAAAAGTTTCCGTTCACATCAGTTATTAAACCACTGGCATTTATCTGAACGGATGAAAAGGGAAGCGGCTCCTTATTGTCCTTGCCTAATATCTGAACCTTAAAATTAAAAGTATTTGTTTTGCCGGCCTTTCTTCTTGTCTTCTCCTTGTAGACAATAAAGACTTCCTTTTCAATCCTGTAAGACAAGCTGCAGTTTTTGATCCAGCTGGCTATAGCATGCTCTACAGTGGTATAGGAGTTGGTATCGGTGACCAGGCATTTCCCCAATAGCTTATCGTTAAAAGAAAACTGTATATTATGACTGCTCTTGAGATCCAGCAATATCTTATTCAGAGGCTTGTTCGTAAATTCCGCCTTGAGCTCCTGAGCCTTTGCTTCAGAGGCGCAAACGAGAAAGAGTATTATAAATACATGCCGGATATAAGTATTCAGAGTATTTAGTTTTGAGAAACCTTGTAATTATCGTTTTCTTGTTTCACAAAAGTAAATCCAAAAGGGTGACAAATCAAATTTAACACCTCTTCTGGCGTTTTGGATCTTTTAAAATGTCCTGTGTAGGTGAGTTCTGTGGCATTATCCACATCCAGTTGAACGGTAATATCGTATTGCCTTTCAATTTCATTAAAAACTTCCTGCAAAGTCCGGGCAGTAAAATGGAACTTATTTTCTTTCCATGCCAACACGTGCTCTGCGCTTATAGCGTTCACCACTTCCAGTTTGCCATTGATCCGCGCAAACATATTAGGGGATAAAATAATTTCTTCTGAAGTATTATTTGCTGCCACTCTTACTTTGCCGGTAGCACAAAACACCTCGTATTGATTGTTTCTTGTAGATATGTTGAAGCTGGTACCTAGTACTTGGGTAGTGCCTTTTTCGGATACCACGGTAAATGTACTGCCTTTTTTAACTGAGAAAAATGCTTCCCCTTCCAGGCTAACCGTTCTTTTTATCGACCACCAGAAGGGATGATAGGAGAGCTTAGATGCTGCATTCATCTCTATGGTAGAGCCATCAGGTAAGGTATAAGCAAGGTGTTCTCCCCTGGGACAATGGATGGTATGGGTGTACAATCCAAAAAAAAGTGACACCCCGAATAGAAGTACTGCAGCGGCGGCTGCTGCCATTTTAAACCAGTGCATAGGAATGATCTTTGTTTCTTTTACAGGAGCAGCAGGTGCATTAATCTTTTCAGATAGTTTATCCCAAATTTGCTCTTTGCTCTCATTATAGGGAACCTCTAATTTCTGAAAGAGGCTCTCTTCTTCCCGGTTAATATGGTTCTCATTAGATCTCATTGTGCTGGTATTATTTTTCTAAGCTCCCCTAAAGCTATGCTCATCCTTTTTTCTACTGCTTTTACACTCAGGTCCAACCGCTCTGCGATTTCTTTATAGGTTAGCTCTTCCATTCGGCTCATAAGAAATACTATTCTTTGTTTTTCAGGCAGACCTGCGAGTGCTTTTTCATAATTGTCTTTCAATTCCTTGTATTGTAATGTTTCTTCAGGGCTATCTTCTTTATAGTTAAACTCTATTGTTTGCCTGTAACTATCGGCAACTTTGTTTTTTCGTATCTGGCTTATGAGCATGTCTCCGGCAATTTTATACAGCAACCCTTTTGTCTTGTTCTCTTCAAATTCAAATTTCTTTTCCCAAACTTTCAAAAATACTTCCTGGGCAATATCGGTAGCCAGTTCACTGTCACCTGACCTGTAATACAAGTAGTTTCTTATGGGATCAAAGTACTGATCAAAGCAGTATTTAAATTCTTCCTGGGTCAAATTCTGCTGGCATTTAAAATGCGAAGGTTCTGAAACGCTAAGTTAAGAACCTTCGCATATTTTAAGCAATTACTTTTTCTTAGCCAAGCTGAACTTAGTAAAGTCATCAGCTGTTTTCTTTGTTGCCCACTCATCACAGGTGCCGTCTCCATAATCAATGGTGGCTACCCACTTTTTTCCTTCAAAGTACTTGATGATGCCTTCCACAATGTAATCACAGTCTACGGTTTTCACCAAAGGTTTCACAATGATCTTCTTGTATTTAGAAGACTTTTTGCTTTGCTTCAGGTCAATGCTTGATGTTTGACCATCCTCAGTTTTGGTAGCTACAAAATCCTGGGTTCCATCCCCAAAATCCACTACAGCCTCTACCTTGCCATCAATACGATATTCAATGGTTCCTTCTGTATAATGGCCCTCATCAGAACTTACCAATTGCCTTGTTACATCAGTGGTATAGCCGGAATTTGCTAATCGCAGACTGGCATCCTCATTGGCTACTTCCTGGGTAAACCCACATACGTTACCAGGGCTTGTGGTCCCCTTTTCGCAAGAGGTGAATCCTACTACAGCTAGTACCGCTGCACTTAAAACTACTTTTTTCATTTTTGTTTTTTTATAGATTAATAATAATTGATTTACACCTCTACACCGTGCATAAGTTCCTTTACCCTACTTTTCCCAATAAAATATTTTTTATGATCTTTATACCATAATACCTTTTTACCATGAATCGCCCTAAAGGAATATTGATAGACATTGACGGAGTTCTCCTTCAGGATGGCTCTCCAATTCACGGAAGCATTAACAAATTAAACACATTAAAAGAACATTGCAAAATAAGGCTATTGACCAATACGACAACCCAAACGGTTTCTGCAATTCATCTCCAGTTGACCAGTCATGGATTTTTAGTAGAAGAGAAGGATATCATTAATGCACCATTAGCCGCAGTCTCTGCCTTGAAGCAGTTAGGCCTGCACCGTATCCATCCCATAGTGGATAAGCGTATATTATCTGATTTTTCAGAATTTGAGCAAGATGTCCACACACCGGAGGCCATTATAATAGGTGACATTGGAGATACCTGGGACTACGCGTTGTTGAATACCCTTTTTACCCAGGTAATGGAAGGGGCAACAATCATTGCCTTACATAAAGGGAAATACTGGAAAAAAGAAGGGAAGCTCCAATTAGACATTGGCTTGTTCGTGGCAGGATTGGAATATGCAACGGGTAAAGAAGCGCTCGTGACAGGAAAACCAAGCGGTCCGTTTTTCGATGCTGCATTGCAAAGTTTAGATCTGCCTGCAGAAGAGGTGGTAATGATAGGAGATGATATTGAAAATGATGTGGAGGGTGCCCAAAAGGTAGGTATTAAAGGAATCCTAGTGCAAACAGGAAAATACAATCAGGATTTTGTTGAAAGATCCAATATAACTCCCCATAAAATCATTAAGTCATTTAATAATTTTTCTTTGTTTTGATAAGTTTAATGGCAAAGTTGAATTAGGTTCTCAACCTGCATTACAATGCTCCTCATTTGCAGAAATCGGTTTTGTGTCCAAGTACTCAATATGAGCACAATCTTCGTTAAAATGACACCCTGAGCATGAAGGAGAAAGTTTCTTGCTTTTTTGTTTTTTTAAAAACGTCTTGCTCATCTTATATATAACATAGAGTACAGTAGTAATAAGAATTCCATATGTTATAATTTCCTGAATCATCTTTTAATCTAAATAATTAAGCTGCCAATCTGATAAACTAATAATGAAACTACATATGCCAATCCTGTTGTATACACCATGGTAAATACAGCCCATTTCCACCCTCCTGTCTCCTTTTTGATTGCTGCTATTACTGCAATACATGGGAAATAAATAAGGATAAACATCATGAAACCAAAGGCAACTAAAGGTGTAAATACTTTTTCTCCTTTCCTTTCGCCATATTTAAATGTATGAGATCTCAATTTGTCTACAAGGGTTTCTGAAGAATTGTCAGAGGCAGCATTAGCCTGATATAATACACCCATAGTACTTACGACTATCTCTTTAGCTGCCATACCAGTTATTAGGCTAACGCCCATCTTCCAATCAAAACCCAAGGGTCTAAGAACAGGTTCAATAAAATGGCCTAATCTCCCAATAAAAGAGCGTTCAAATCTTTCTGCTTCTTTATTAAACGCTATCTGAGCAATCGCTGCATCTTTTTCAGCAATTAGCGCTTCTCGTTCTGTGACAGCAACACTTCCATGTTTTAAGTTGTATGATGCTTCAGTTTGAGCTATTAATACATCATAATCTTTAGAAATGTCAAAGTCTCGTGGGAAATAACCTGCAGCCCAAATAAGAATTGAAGCGATCAATATAACCCCACCCATCTTTTTTAGATATTGTGAGCCTTTCCCCCACATATGGATCAGAGTAGATTTTAAAGTAGGCATTCTATAGGGTGGAAGCTCCATAACAAAGGGGACATCCTCAAGTTTCAATAGCGTTTTCTTAAAGAACAAAGCAATGATTATGGCCAGCAGAATCCCAATAAAATAAATTGAAAATAATGCTGTTCCCGGATAGTTTGGAAAGAAAGCACCAATAATTAGTATATATACAGGCAAGCGTGCACTACAAGACATAAAGGGATTGATCAGCATGGTTAATAACCTGTTATTCTTACTTTCAAGTATTCTTGTTGACATAATAGCGGGAACATTACAGCCAAATCCCATGACTAAGGGGATAAATGATTTCCCATTCAAGCCAATTTGTTGCATTAATTTATCCATAATAAATGCAGCTCTTGAAATATAGCCAGTATCTTCCATTAAAGAGATAAAGAAAAAAAGTATCAAAATATTTGGGAGAAAGATAATTACCCCCCCTACACCAGCAATTACACCGTCAACCAACAAATCCTTCAGCATGCCATCAGGCATAAGATTATTTACAAGGCTTGCAATAGCCCCTACCATTGAATCAATCCAATCCATTGGATAGGCTCCAAGCGTGAATGTGCTTTGGAACATCAGCCACATAAAGAAAACAAACACAGGGAAACCCCATAACTTATGTGTTATAAAATTGTCAATAACTTCAGACTTCTTCTTTCTTGCTACAGGCCCAAGTTTATAAGTTTCTTGTAAAGCTCCTGATATAAATCCATACTTACCATCAGTTATTAATGTTTCGCTGTCTTCTTCATGCTGGATTTCCAATTTTTCAATTTCCTGGCCAGCAGTCTTTTCAATCTCGTGGAAATTAAGACATTGTTCCAGTATTTTATTCATCTTCTTATCCTTTTCAAGAAGCTTTAAGGCAATAAACCTGGATGACCACTTATCTGTTAGCGAGACATTTTCCTCTATATTGATTTTTTTCTGAATGGTATTTACAGCCTGTTCAATGGCGGAGCCGTAATTAATATGAATATGCTGGCCTGGTGGGTCCTTATCTTCAAAAACATCAATAACCTTCTGGAAAAGATCACTAATTCCTATTGCCTTGGTACTGATAGTAGGAATGATTGGAATCCCAATCATTTTACCTAGTGCCTCATAATCTAATTTATCTCCCTTAGATGTTAATTCATCATGCATATTCAAGGCAATTACAACCTTGATGTCCATGTCAATTAGCTGTGTAGTCAAATATAGGTTTCGCTCTAAATTTGAAGCATCGACAATGTTAATTACTACATCAGGAACATTATCAATGATGTGATTTCTTACAAAGAGCTCTTCAGGACTATGGGCAGTCAATGAATAGGTCCCTGGCAGATCAGTAAGATTAAAATCATATCCTTCTTGCTTAAATTTCGCTGTTTTTGTATCAATTGTAACACCACCGTAGTTACCTACATGCTCTTTTGATTTTGACGCATGGTTAAAGAAAGTTGTTTTTCCTGAATTTGGATTACCTATCAAGGCAACATTGATTGTTCTGCCTTTTTCTTTAGCAGATACTTTAAGTATGTTTTCTGTTAACACTCCTTCAAAGGAAGAAGTTGTAATTTTCTCAGCTTCTTCTTTGATTATTATATCTATCAGGTCCGCTTCACTATTTCTCAAGGAAACTTCATAATCCATGATCTGATATTCCACTGGATCTTTTAAAGGGGCACCTTTTACAACAGTAACTTCCTTGTTTTTAACAAAGCCCATTTCTGTGATCCTCTTCCTGAATGCCCCTCTACCCCTTACCTTTGTAATGATCCCTTTCTCTGTCTTTTTTAATTCTGAAAGTTTCATGCGCCAAATAACCCTTTACTATTTAGAATCATTCTAAATAGTAGTGCAAATAACGCTTTTATATCATAATGTTCAAATAAAACAGGTAAAATACCTAAAACTAGGTATGTATTTTCCAGAATGGAATAAGCATCATTTATGCTTCCAGATTATAGGCAATAGATAAAATACTACTTGATCAACCATATATGACAATTATAAACTTATGCTTGTTAATAAATTTATCTGTTTTTAATAAATTATGTCTAGGCAACATATTAAATTCGCTTTAAATCAATCACAATTAACTTAATCTATAGTATCATGAAAAAAGTATTATTATTTGCCGGTGTTCTATTCCTGTTCAGTGCTACCTCTTGTAAAAAAGATTACACATGTACATGTGAATGGCTTGGATCTACCACTGACACAGTATTTGAAAAATCATCAAAGAAAGATGCAGAAGATAAATGTGCGGAAGCTAATACTGAATTATCAGCTGTTGGTGGAAGTTGTGCTATTAAGTAAGTAGCAACAATTATTAGAAAAGCTGCCCAAATAGGGCAGCTTTTTTTTTACCCTATTGTTAAGTGAACGTACCTAGTCCAAATCTTAATTACCTAATCCAATTTATTCTAGGTATAGCCTTGCTCATTTGGGCCTGTAGTAACCTATATCCCATTGAATGGACTGAATACCGACTGGTAGAGCAGCACCTGGCTAATTGGATAACAGCCCCAATTTTGGCACGCTTTCTTGTCGCTCTTAAATTTTTCATCGGAGTCTCCTTCCTGCTTAACATCAACCCAAAAAATATTTTTTCTAAAATATTTCTAGGATTGCTTTGTATCTCTGCATTTGATCTGATCTGGGGTGCAGTGCATCCAGATGCAGTAATGGCAGAATCCTATTCATCAATATTTGGTTCTGGCAATATTCTAAGTTTCCTTATCCTCCTCCTAATTTTTTTGGGGTGCATCATACTGATCAAAAGAAAGATTGATACCGATTTGAAATTTGGTTGGGCGAAATACCTTTTGTGCATTATCTGCTTGTCTTTACCGTTTATTTTAAATCCAGTATTTCCGGAAGATTTTTCGGATCAGTCTATCCCCATTGAACCCAAGGTTTCTTTAGTTCAACTAGAATTAAATTCTGACTTAACTAAGGAGGAGAGAATCCTGATAGCTTTTTTCAGCACGAGCTGCCCCCATTGTATAAAAGCAGCAAAAAAAATATCAATTGCACAGAAAAAATCTGACACCTTTCCTGCAGTACAAGTATATTTTCTTGGTTCCGAAGAAGGAGTAGCTTACTTTTTTGAAGAATCAAACACCAATTTTAATTATTCTATTCATAATCCGGAAGATATTCTTCCCTTAAGCGGACCTTCACTACCCGCATTTATCTTATTCGAAAATGGTCTTGGCACAATCCGTTATTCCGGCAGGACATTTAACTTCTTCGCTCTTAACCAACTTTGCTCCTCATAGATTTAATAAAGGGGTACAATCTATTTTCCTGTATAAAAATAATTTCCAGACAATTGTTAATAATAACAAAACAATGTTTAACTAATTAATCATAGGATTTGTCTAAAAACATAATCCTGATTCTTTCTATTAGAATACATTTATGCTTCAAAAGAGCATAATACTATAAAGACGCCTATCAAATAAATTGTTACTTTATAGCATTAAAAATTTACCAACCATATGAAAGTAATGCAAAAAATACTGATAATAGCCTTGATTTTCCTGGCCTCAATCTCTTATAGTCAAGAAAGTGATTTTTTGCGTAAAGATGCACCAAAAGTATTTATTGACTGTGACTTTTGCGATGAAGACTATATCCGGCAAAACATCACTTTCATTAATTATGTTCGCGATAGAAAAGTAGCAGATGTACACCTGCTTGTCACAGTACAAGAGACTGGAAGTGGCGGAGACAAATTTACACTCACCTTTATTGGCCAAAATAAATTCAGTCACATGAGCGACACTCTTTCTTTTACCACTAAACCTGATGACACTGGAGACGAAATCAGGGCCATGGGCAATAAGTACATCATGATGGGGTTGATTCCTTATATCTCAAAAACACCCATCGCCAAAGCCATTACCATTGATTATGAAGAAAAAAAAGAACTGACTGCCGTCGAAGACAAATGGAACAATTGGGTTTTTAATCTGAATTTCAACGGATATTTCCAAGGGCAAGAATCGGTGATATCCAACAACTTAATGGCCTCAGCAGAAGCAGTTCACATTACTCCAGATTTGAAAATTGAAATGGATATATATTTTATGAACAGCACAAGCAAATACATTTTGGAAAATGAAACCATCACAGGTTTAACCCAATACAAGAGTTTCGATGCGCTCTTAGTAAAAAGTCTTAATGAGCACTGGTCTGTTGGTGGCTTTGCGGAGTTCTTCTCCTCCTATTTTAGTAATATAAAAATGGCTTATGAGTTATCACCTGCTGTTGAATATAATCTCTTTCCCTACTCAGAATCTACAAGAAAACAGCTGAGATTTCTGTATAAGCTAAATGGAATCTACAATACCTACAATGACACGACCCTATATAATAAAATGGAAGAGAGCCTTTTCGGGCAATCCCTTGGTGTAGCACTTTCGTTAAAGCAACCTTGGGGTTCAATCAGTGCTTACCTGCAAGGATCGCATTATTTTCATAATCTTTCACTGAACAGGCTGTATATGTCTTCTGAGCTAAGATTCAGGTTGTTCAAGGGCTTCTCTGTAAACCTGTATGGAAATGCTCAGCTCATCCATAACCAAATAAGCCTACCCAAAGAAGGTGCATCTGACGAAGATGTATTGCTCAAACAGAAGCAACTAGCAACTCAATACCAATATTGGGGAAGTATGGGCATAACATACACCTTTGGATCAATTTATAACAACATTGTAAACCCAAGGTTTGGAAATTGAGCTACCTTAATGAATTGATTGTAACCCAGTAGCGGTATCCTATAATAGCATAATCAAACTTAGAGAGCTTGTTAAGATCCCGATGACTATACCTGGGAAGCAGCACTTTATTAATTTTTGCAAGTATTTGAAAAATGGCCCGCATTTAATCTATTCTTATATATTTCTCGCCCTGTTTAGGCTCTAAATGACCTATTGGTTTCAGATCTAATGATTTATCAGCAAGCAAAGATAGGAATTCATTTACGTAATTAGGGTCAACAGCCACTAAAAGTCCGCCACTGGTCTGAGGATCGCAGAGCACCTGTTTCTGCAGCTCATTTATAGCTGCAATTTTTCCTCCATAGCTCTCCCAGTTTCTTGAAGTCCCACCTGGAGCACAACCAAGTTCAAGGTATTCTAATACTGGTTCCAGGATTGGAATGTCTTGGAAATTTATTACCGCATTTAAATTACTCCCCTCACATAATTCCAGCAAATGACCCAATAAGCCAAATCCAGTAACGTCTGTTAAGGCCGTGACATAATCCTTGGTTCCAAGCAAAACTCCCAAGCTGTTGAGTTTTATCATCTCGTCACGTGCCAGATATTGGTGTTCTGGTTTTAGCACACCCTTTTTCTGAGCAGTAGCCAAGATCCCTACCCCAAGGGGTTTTGTAAGGAAAAGGATTGAACCCACTGTTGCAGTTGAGTTTCTCTTTATCTTATCCTCATCAATAATACCGGTAACAGCCAATCCAAAAATTGGCTCCGGACTGTCAATGCTATGCCCACCTGCTAGTGGGATTTTTGCATCCAAGCATGCTTTTCTACCCCCTTCCACAACCTTTGCAGCAACATCTGGTCCCAAAACATTTATTGGCCAACCCAAGATAGAGATAGCCATTAATGGGGTACCCCCCATTGCATAGATATCAGAGATTGCATTGACCCCTGCTATCCTGCCAAAATCAAAAGGATCATCAACAATAGGCATAAAGAAATCAGTAGTACTTATTATGGCTTTCCCATTTCCTATAGCATATACTGCAGCATCGTCTTTGGTAGCATTACCAACCAAAAGCTGTTTCAAAACCTCAGTTGAATTTGTGCCGCTTTTTCTGAGCACCTGATCCAATACTTCAGGTGCGATCTTGCATCCGCAACCAGCACCATGACTATATTGTGTAAGCCTGATCTCCTTCATAATATATATTGTTCTTTTCTAAATGATTCAGGATGAGCTTTGCATTTTCTTCCGGATCATCCTTTTGTAATTTCAGTTGACATACAGTTTCCGAACTTCTTTGGGAGAGACCATAATTATAAGCTTTGTCATAATACTTCAGCATCAAAAGTGCAACACCATGAAGATCATCC
>DTSC01000153.1:0-873 GCA_012965625.1 Flavobacteriales bacterium
CCTGAGAAGTTGGTAATAAGTGGGCTGTTGATTTCAGGCTGCAGGTTTGAAGGGCAATCCAGCACCAGCACCTGGATGTCACGCATAACACTTCCGATCAAAACGGTGTCTCTGTATTCTTCTACCAAAACCGTGACAATACAAACTTGTGTTGTGTCAGGGGTTAAATTCAGGTTCCCTGTTAAAGAGTCAAATACTACAAACCCTGAATCAGTAGTGATAGGATAAGTACCACTATAAGGGAATATATAAGTCAATGGAACTCCTGAAAACCCCATTGCATTAATCAAGCTATATACAATTGAGTCGCCATCGCTGTCAAAAGCACTAAGGCTATAATTGATCAATTGATCTTTGCAGATATAAGGAACCGGCAATGTTGTAAAAGCTGGCGAGCTGTTACATTGGCCAGTGCTATTGTTAAGCTTTGATTCTATATACAAGTCTTCAAAATCTGGATCTACTAAGTTGGTAATGGTGGGGTTTCTACAACAAAGGCTATAGCTAAAAACCCAATCCGGACAGTTGGAGGGCAGGGTAAAGGTTCCTTGATACTCATAATGTTCAGCACCAGGATTGGTACCACCGTTACAAGTACTTAAGGCCGAAGCACAAAGAGGGGATATATCTGTGGGAGGGCCTGTTTGCGTAAGTGGTACTGAATTGTTTGAACCGCAAGACAGGGAGCTGACATTTATTGACAAAGATGTAGGTGCATTTGTACCACTACAATCGCGATAAAAGTTAAGCGTGAATTGATAGGTGTTGCCTCCCAGGCAGGTATAGGTAAGGTCCATGCCCATGGCATGGGATGCTTCTGTCTTATTTGAAAAGGGAAATATGCAAAATGCAATAACAAAAATGATTTTAGTG
>DTSC01000153.1:883-3591 GCA_012965625.1 Flavobacteriales bacterium
TTCATGCCGTTTAATATGGATTTCATCATAATAATTGTTTATTCTTCGTTTCTCTTTTATGGTTAGGTAAGCTAATAATATCTACAATGTTATCATGTATTTACAAGTCTTAGGGAAATGTCTTGACCATGCACCATAACTTCTATAATTCATAGTTGATTTAGTTGAAACACCTTTCTTGTAAGATATAATAAAGATATCAGTAATTAGGTCGATATGATTATTGATTTTGAATTTATCTCGTGACTACGATTCTCTTCTTGAGGGATCCTTTCTTAGTGGATATTTTGACAAAATAAACCCCATTCGCAAGGTTACTAAGGTTAGTCTCTTTATTGTACCTGAGGATGTTGTCTGATTCTCTCTTGTAAACAACCTCCCCTAAGATATCCATAACCTCAATAGACAGATCTGAAATCTCCAACAATTCAATGTCAATAACGATTACTCCATCAGTTGGATTAGGGTGAACTTCAAAGCGAATGCCTAAATCCATATCCCAGATACCTACACCTGTTGTTTCAGGTACAGTTGCTAAAATAGAACTTGTACAACCATTAGCATCTGTTATCAAACAAGTATAGGTTCCTGTAGCTAAACCAGTGGCAGTAGCAGTAGTTTGAGCAGCTGGGTCGTCCCACAGATATGTATACGGTTGAGTTCCTCCGGAAGCTGTGACTGTTGCACTTCCATCACTTGATCCTTGATTTGCAGAATCAACATTTGTCACTACAGCAGTAAGGGCTGGCGGCTCAGTTACAGAAACTGTGTCACTTATCGTGCACCCTGAAGAATCAGTTACACTCACTATGAAATCACCTGCACACAATCCTGTAGCGGTAGCTGCAGTCTGAGCGTCTGGATCGTTCCATAAATACGAATAAGAAGGATTACCTCCAGTAACTGTTGCTGTAGCTGTTCCGTCACATGAATCTGCACAACTGGAAGCTGTAGTAATTGGAATTATAGCTAGCGTTGAACTACCACAACTCGACGAATCAACAGTTATACTATCACAATAAGCAGATGAATCACAAGAGTTTTGAACAAATAGGCATACTTGATAAGTACCAGCTGCAGTGTAAATATGCTGTGGGTCTTGGATAGTAGAGTTACCCCCATCTCCAAACGTCCAATACCATAAGTTTGCATTGCCCGTTGTTGTATCGTTGAACTGAACTGTTAACCCATTTGCGGAATATGAAAACATAGCGTTTGGTTGAGCATCTACTGTTACAGTTACCGTATCATAGTTCTGGCAGCCAAGAGTACTGGTAACTTTTACTGAATAAGATGTTGTAACGGTTGGGGTAGCAATTGGATTGGCAATAGCCGCACTGTCCAAACCTGCAGTAGGATTCCATCCATAGCTGGCAACAGCAGTATTGGAAGTCACATTTAGCTGTGCAGAACCTCCAGCACATATTGTTGTATCTGAATAAGCCGTTACCACGGTGGTATCAAGATAGATAGTGATGGTATCTGTGTTGATACAGCCCTGATCATTGGCGCTTACAACATATGTTGTTGTAGTAGTAGGGCTGGCAATAGGGTTTATTATTGTCGAATCTGATAGGGTTCCGCTGGGTGTCCATGAGAATATCATTGAGCTATCTATTGAATTGCATACACTGCCAATTGTGATGTCGTCATAGTAACTTGTATCGCTGTTAACATTATAAAGATGGATCATAGAAACATCTACAGTAGTAGTAGATCTAAAAGGGAAGCTTGTGTATACCAGCACCCCATCAACGTAGTAGTCAAATGTCTTTGTTGTATAGTTGATATTTTTAAATTCAAAATTATACCACTGTCCTACATTGTAAGGGGTATTTGCAGTTATATTGGTCGTTGCATATAATCTGTAATTTCCTTGGAATGCATACAGGAAAATAATCCCCAAATTGCTGCTAGTTCCAGCATCACCAACAACAAAATAATTGTTGAATGTATTGGATTGTTCCGTTCTTAGATTAACGCTTATATAGCTAGGAGTATCTGGCGTAAAGGTATAAGTAAGGCCATCAGTATGACCACCAGAGCCTGTTTGCATCAAACTATAATTTCCATTGGCTGAGACGGCATTGGTCACAGAGTATGTGTAGCTTATACCTGGTGTCCAGTTGGCATAGTTGCCACTTTCAAAACCATCAAAGAAATCGGTTCCTGAACAGCCGCCATTTAAAAATAGTTGGGTAGTATCTCCTGGTGAGCAAACAGAAGGTTTAGCACTTTGAGCAGTAATTGGCTGTCCGTTAACTTCTACAAATACGCTATCCATAGCAGAGCATCCAACCGCGTTGCTAACTGTTACATAATACATCATATCACCAGGAGGATTCACTGAAGTTTTATCGCAGGCAGTACAACTAGTATATGAACCAGGTGACCAGAGATAGCTAGTTCCACCTGTTGCAGTTAGCTGAACACTGTTTCCATAACAGAAATTAGTATCGAGGCCAGCATCTGCAACTGGAATGTTGTTAACTAATATTGTTACAGAATCATTACTGGTGCAAGTTCCAACAGATCCAATCACATAGTAAGTTGTAGTATCTGCAGGTGTGGCAATTGGGTCTGGACATGCTGTACAAGACAGACTGGTGCCAGGAGACCATGCATAGGTTACTCCTTGTAAATTTGAAGAAGCTGAAAGTTGTATTGAATCGCCTATGCATAATACTGTATCAGGGCCTGCATCCGAG
>DTSC01000154.1:0-374 GCA_012965625.1 Flavobacteriales bacterium
TGACAAGAAGCATAAATGATGAAACATCTTAAATTTTTATTGGTTGTTGTGCTGGGCATTACACTTGGCAATGGTTTTTCGCAGGATGTTCACTTCTCCCAGTTCTATCAAACACCCTTGCTTGTCAACCCTGCCTCCACCGGCAGTTTTAATGGTGATGTACGTGGAATCGTAAACTATCGCAACCAGTGGGCTACTGTTGGCAGTCCCTATACAACCTATGCCTTTTCTTTTGATATGGGGCTGATGAAAGAGAAGCTGAATAACAAATACCTTGGTGCAGGGCTCTTTGTGTACAAAGATGTGGCAGGGGATACAAAGCTGAGCACCACCCAGGTGAACTTTTCCTTATCGAGCATCATCACCTTAAATGA
>DTSC01000154.1:400-3589 GCA_012965625.1 Flavobacteriales bacterium
GCAAAAGAGCATAGATGCAACGCAGATGCAGTGGGGAAGCCAATTTGATGGAAATAGCTATGACCCCAGCCTCATTTCAGGTGAGCCAAGTGCGTATGAGAATTATACTTTCGGGGATTTCTCCGGTGGTCTATCATGGAGGTATGGCAAAGGCGGCACCAATATATCGTCTAACGACCACTTTTCTGCAAATCTTGGCATCGCTGTTTATCACATCAATGCTCCCAAGCAAAAGTTTGACATTGAGAACTTGCATAGGGAATTTGTTATTCATGGCGGAGCTTATATAGGCATAAAAAATACCAGCTTATCTGTTTTGCCCTATGTTCTTATGCTCAGCCAGGGGCCCCTAAGTGAAGTCAATGTAGGTGGCTTGCTGCGATATTCTATCAGGGAAGAATCTAAATATACAGGCTTTCTGAAAGAGACGGCAGTATTTATTGGATCTTACGTAAGGATCGGCGATGCTATTATCCCAACAGTGATGTTTGAAATGGCCAATTATGCGATTGGACTGTCTTATGATATTAATATCTCGAGCCTGTCAGAGGCCTCGAGCGGAAATGGAGGTCTGGAAGTTTCTTTAAGGTTTATAAACCCCAACCCATTTAAATATGGTAAGAGTGGAAGTGGGCAGAAACGAAGCTTGTTCTAATTATATTCATAGGCTCCCAGATCAGGAGAAGCATCTCTAGCCGCATCCTCTAGATCATTAATCACTGATGTAGTTTTACCATAATTTCTGCACGGCGAGGCAGCCTGAAGGTGATAATCATTTACCAGAACATCTATAAATTTAGAGTCTATATTCTTTAGTATAGCATTATAACCGGCACCTGTGACAGCTAACTTGGTAGTTAAAACACAATTTTCATAAAGATAGTTAAACTGTGCATTATTATCGTCGTCATACACCAGCTCGTCATCTAGAGATCCCGTAATGATACAATTAGTAAAAGTGGCGTTCAGGTCAGCAGAAAAGTGTCCCTGAGCACTCTCTGCAAAATTTCCCAGCTCCAATGTTGCCTCACTATGATCCACTCCGGAAGCACCCATATTAACCATGGTAACATGTGTAAAATCATAAGTACCCCCAAATGCGAGGTGAGCACTATGTTGAACACAATTATAGACTAAGGTGTTCTCAACAATTATGTTAGACAGAAAGCCAAAAATACCCGTATAGGACATATTCTGAATAATTGATTGCTTAATAGTAACATCAGGAGCATTAGTTAAAGTAAAAGCATTAAGATCAGGATTACTAAAAGATCCAGCAGAAACACCATAAAAAGCATTTTTGATTATTGCATGGCTTATCATCGAGTTCGTACTTCCTCTCAATAGGAATATACCATACCACTGCCCTGGAGTTTCATCATAATAAGATTCCAACCGATCACCTTGAAAAATCACAGGATCATCCACAGTCCCATTAACGCTCAAGGTACCATCTACAAAAATACCTGCATTGGAATGCGTATATACCTGTACTCCCTCGTTAATGGTAAGCGTGCATAAAGAATCTACCAAAATAGAATTATAAATCACATAGGGCTTGTCATTTGTCCAAGTCATATCACAGATGATATTTGAATTAAAAAAATGAGCATCTTGTCCCCAGGCAACCAGCTTAACATCCTGGGTATTCCCATTGGTAACAAAAACAATAGAGTCATTAATGATAAAAGGGAGTGTGCCGGAAGACTGATCAATGGTAACTTCAACAAAAATATAAATACTGTCTCCTGCAGGTATTTCAACATTATTCCAGAATGTTCCCGGTTCTCCATCAATATTCAATCTAAATTTAGAAGATGTTCCACCTGCTAATGAGATAGAAGAAATTACTATTGTTTTATTATTGGTATTGTGAACTCTAAAGTTATGAGTGGTTGAACCAATGGTAGTAAATACAGTATCAAACATCACTGTGTCGGTTGTAAATTCAAGCATGGCTGAAGAATCAGTTATTACCGCATCTTTCTTACAAGAAAAAAGAGCTGAAACCAAAAGGATACTATAAATGGTATTTCTAATAATATTCTTCAAGGGTTAGGATAAATTTTCATGATCTTTTCTGGCCTTCCTTCTTTCAATAATTCCAGATATAAGGAATACCAATAACGACATGAGTGCAACTAATATTGCCAACGGATAGATACCAAAACCTACAGCCATACCGATACCGGCAGCAACCCATAAATTTGCAGCAGTAGTTAGGCCATTAATAGCCTTTTCCTTGATAAAGATTGCACCACCCCCAATAAAGCCCACTCCAACTATAATATGTGAAGCAACTCTAAGAGGATCAAAAATGGTAGCCTTTATAAACATTTCACTTATAATTATTGAAATAATAACATACATGGCAGATCCCATACTTACCAGCCCATGCGTTTTAATTCCAGCCGTTTTACCAGATTTTTGTCTTTCAAATCCCATTAACATACCCAATCCCAACGCAACTAAGAGCTTTAATGCATGATGTGCATAATCCCCGATTAAATTTTCCATAATTTCAACAATATGAATAATATATAAAAAGGAAAGTCTTTTCCCTGTTTTTGAAATAGTTTTTATACCTTTGCATCCCAAAAATACGCAATTATGATTGATAATAAATTAGCAGATTAATGAATAGTCAGTATGAAATAGTGCTTATAATGACCCCTGTTCTATCAGAACAGCAACGAAAAGATGCTGTTAAGGGCTATATTAAAATTATTAAAGGTGGGAGCTGTGAAATCGTACATGAAGAGAATTGGGGGTTAAAAAAACTTGCCTATCCTATCCAAAAAAAATCTACAGGGTACTACTATTGTGTAGAATTTAAGGGTTCTGGCCAAATAATTTCAACTTTAGAGTTAACCCTAAAAAGAGATGAAAAGATATTGCGATTTTTAACTGTAAAGTTAGATAAACACGCTATTGCATTTAATATTAAGGATCGAGAAAAAGCTAAGGTTAAAAAAGAATCGCCCAAAGAAGAGGAAGTAAAAGCAGAGGTTACAGAAGCGGTTGTTGATACTCCGAAAGCTGCTGACGAAAGAAAGAAGGGAGATGTACAGGATAAAGAATCTAATGCTACAAAAAGTGAAGAGGATACTAAAGCAGATGATAGCAAAAAAGATAAAGAGCTTGTAGCTGAGGAGGAGACTACAGCAGATGATAGCAAAAAAGATAAAG
>DTSC01000155.1 GCA_012965625.1 Flavobacteriales bacterium
ATTATAGTTTTTATATCCAATTTCTTCCTATTTTTGCATCGATTTAATACAAGAATTTGTACAAACGTTCTTTGATCATGTTAAGTAGGAGACAACTGAGGATAAAAGCAATGGAAGGGCTATATGCCTATTATAGCCAAGGAGAGGAAGATGATAAGTTGCACCTTGATAGCTTAATTAGTGTATTTAGCTTGATACACAAGCTATATCTTCACCAGCTATACCTTTTAATTGAGGTCAATTCCTTCGCAAAACGTAGTATTGAGAGGGCTAAAAACAAACAACTACCTGATGAAACAGATCTTAATCCCAATATGCGTTATGTAAATAATGCTGTATGGCAGATTTTAGCTGTTGATCCCTACCTGGAAAAGAGGAAAGGATCCTTAGGCATTTCCTGGAATAAAGAGGAAGAATTGATCAGGAAGATTTATAATAAGATTAAGGGGACAAAAACATTTCAAGACTATTTAAATGCTACAGACCTTTCCTTTGAAGAGGAGAGAACATTTGCCAAAAAAATATTCAGGGAAGGTATTATAGGATTTGAATTACTGGAGCATTATTATTCTGAGAAAAACCTTTACTGGGAAGCCAATGTTGACCTTGTTAATCGTTTGGTTTTGGATACTATAGATGATATGTCTCCCAGAATGACAAGAAACTCTTTTCGTGGATCTATTATCATTAAGGACATCTTAACAAAGGATGACCTTGCATTTGTTAAGAAGTTATTTGAAAAAACAATAATACACAATTCGGAATTCGAAACCTGGATTGGAGCAAAAGCAAAAAACTGGGATACTGACAGAATTGCCCATATGGATATTTTACTCATGAAAATGGCATTGTGTGAGATCCTTGAGTTTGATATGATTCCTGTTAAGGTTAGCTTAAACGAGTATATCGAGATCTCTAAGTATTACAGCGCACCTCAAAGTCGTGGTTTTATCAATGGGATTTTAGACAAGCTGATTGTTGATCTTAATAAAAATAAGAGGATACAAAAACGAGGCAGGGGTTTAATTGACTCATAGTCTTATATGAAGTTCTAATTGCTATATTTGGCCTGATGAAATTAATTGAGTTTTTTATATGTGGAATGATCTTGGTTCTTTTTTCCTGTGATCAGAAGAATGTAGCGTCTGAGGAGATTTCAACAGATATTGTAAACAACCCTACTTCTGCCTATGGAGATGAAACGAGTGAAGAACTCCCCAAAATTATTTTTGAAAAAAACGCCTATGATTTTGGAAAAATTATCCAGGGGGAGAAAGTAACACATTCATTTAAATTTACAAATGAGGGCGATGCTGCTCTTATTGTTACAAGTGCCCGCGGCACTTGTGGCTGTACAATTCCAAAATGGTCAAAGGAGCCTATACCTCCTGGAGGATCAGGTGAAATAGGGGTTGTTTTTGATAGTGACGGAAAATCTGGGGCCCAGGCCAAGGACATCACTGTTGTGACAAATGCAATTCCAAACACTTCCGTTTTGAGATTAAAATGTGAAGTAATTGTCCCTTAATTTATAGTTCAGTTTTATTAATTTATTAATTTAATTTATTCTTTATGCATTTATTACAGATATTATTAATGGGGCCTACTCAAGAAGGTTCAAACCCCATGGGCACATTTATTATGCTGGGTTTGATAATGGTTGTCTTTTATTTTTTTATGATCAGGCCTCAAATGAAAAAAACTAAAGATCAAAGAAAGTTTAAAGAGGAGATCAATAAAGGCGATAAGATTATTACAATCGGCGGTATTCACGGAAAAATTTCTGAAATAAGAGACCAGGCTTTTATTATTGATGTGGAAAATGGCGGGAAGCTAAAGATTGACAAATCATCTGTTTCTATGGAAATGACCAGGCAACTTGACAAGCCCAATAAATAAAGATCGTTCCTTATGCATATAGTTGGTATCACCGGTGGTATAGGTAGTGGTAAATCAACAATATGCAAAGTTTTTGAGCATCTGGGTATTCCTGTTTTTAATGCGGATGAAAGGGGAAAATTTCTTTTGCAGGACAGCAAAGAGGTCAGGGAAAGAGTCAAAAGCATGTTTGGTGATGCCGCATATGATGCAAAAGGCATCCTTGATCCAAAATACCTGGCAAACGTAGTATTCAAGGACCAGGAAAAACTAAAACAGCTGAATGAGATCATCCACCCTGCTGTACGTAAAGACTTCCTCGCCTGGAAAGAGAACCTGAAAGCCGTTCCATATCTGATAAAGGAGGCCGCTATCCTGATTGAATCCGGATCAAATAAAGATTGTAATACCATCATTGTTGTTTCCGCTGATGAAGAACTGAGGATTTCCAGGGTTGTTGAGCGTGATAAGGTTAAGGTGGAGCAAGTAAAGAGCAGGGTAGAGCAGCAGCTAAATGAGAAGGAGAGAGAAGGTTATGCTGATTATATTATCGATAATAATGGCAAGAACCTTCTGCTACCACAAATATTAAAAATTCATGAAGATCTTATCAGCAAAGCAGGTAAAAGAAGCTGATGCTTTTACAATAAAGAATGAGCCGATAAAATCCATTGACCTGATGGAAAGAGCTTCTTTGGCATGCTTTGATTGGATCATTAGCCGATTTGATAAAGACAAGCCTTTTGTTGTTTTTGCCGGTATTGGTAATAATGGCGGAGATGGACTAGCTATTGCAAGGATGTTGGCAGAGAAGGGCTATAGTGTATTGGTTTACCTCGTTCAATATTCCAGGTCCTTCTCAAAGGATCTTTCTATCAATCTTGAAAGAGTAAAAAGGAATAAAGCCGTTATCATTGAAACATTAACAGATACAAAGTATAACCTGGATAAGGAAAAGCTCTGCAAATCAACTGTAATTGATGCGATTTTTGGTTCTGGATTGAATAGGGCTGCTAAAGGGTTGGCTCTAAAGGTTATAAACGATATTAATGTTTCATTAACGGAGGTTATCTCTATTGACATCCCTTCGGGTCTCTATGCTGACGAAAATAGCGCCAATGATTTTGCCGGAGTTGTTAAGGCAACTTCTACGTTGTCACTTGAATTACCGAAATTGTCTTATATGTTTTCTGAGCATGCCGCATTGATAGGAGATTTCTTTATCATTCCCATTGGCCTGGATCATTCTTATATTGAAACCCTAGATTCACCTTTTTTCTATATTAATCAAACAGATATTAAGGTGAGACTTCAACCTAGGTTGCCATTTTCTCACAAGGGGTCCTATGGCCATTCTTTATTAATTGCTGGAAGCTATGGCATGATGGGGGCAGCAGCTTTGGCATGTAGAAGCTGTTTGCGTTCTGGGGCTGGCCTGGTTACCGCAATGGTCCCTGGTTGTGGTTATGAGATCATGCAAAGCTCAGTTCCGGAAGTCATGGTCATGACAGGTGATGAAGTAAATTTCCTATCAGGACAAGTTGAACTTGAGAAGTATACATCTTATGGAATTGGACCTGGCATAGGGCAGCATCCAAGAACACTGCTGCTTCTAAAAGCTGTCCTTATAGCTGCAAAAGGGCCTTTGGTCGTTGATGCTGACGGAATCAATCTAATGGCTAAAGACAAATCACTTTTAAAAGATGTTCC
>DTSC01000156.1 GCA_012965625.1 Flavobacteriales bacterium
GGAACCATTAAGATTACCAGTCAAAATTATTGGTCCCAGATCTATCAAAAGAAATTGATTTTGTAAGGTCGGGCTTCTAAATGCAGATTGTGCCGCCAGCCTGAAATGATGGTCCTTGTGTTTATATACACCCGAGATCCGTGGAGACATTTGCAAATCGTAGTTCTTGCTCTTATCTGCCCTGAACGATGCGGATAACTTTAGCTTATTATTCATAATTCTCTTTGTCGCCTGGGCATAGGCCCCATATTCATAAGACGCAATATCTACAAAGTCTGCATCAAAATCATTTTGACCATTCGCCAAAGTATCACCGGGGTTTATTAGTGTATCCTCGAATATTGTACCGTAAGAGTTTGGATCATATCTTCTAAACGAAGCACCGGTAATTACATCGGCAAAATCAAAATCAAAATTATATTGGCCCTCAAAGTGCTGAAGTGCTGAAGCATCGACAAACTTTGAGCCATTTTGAAGGTCTGGATTGGTAATTACCGCCTGATAGGCCGAGTCAAACTTTGAAGTTCCTGTCTGGTACCACATCTTTTCGGCCTGAGTTAGTGCGTAGCGATGAGCACTATCTACCATCCATGGTTTTGCTTCATCATCAAATCCTTGTGTCATGATCTTCAACCCTGCAGTGCTGTCGAGGTAGGCAGATAAATATTCACCTACATAATCAGTAATAGCCCCTTTTGACATATTAATCCCGGTAAACTTTATGTCATAGGAATCACCTGCATTCTCAATGGTCGTATAAGCCTTAAGCGTGAACTGCTTTCCTGAAAGCTCCAGCTTATGCTGGTGGAATCTTATATTGTTAATACTATATCTGTTGGTTCCCTGATAAATGGCAGTACCGGTACCATATTTATAGTCATAGGATGCCTTTAAGCTATCGTTTAATTTATAAGCCAGACTAGCACCAAGTTTGGTGCTTCTTGTAGCATAATCAGCAAGCTCACTTTCCATATATCCCGGAGCTTGAATGTCTATTTTTCCAGGAGCAGCTCCAGGGCTCACCAATCCCAGATAATTATTGAGCGCTATAAAATCATCTCTTTCTTTTTGGGTCAGGCTCATATCATATTGTCCTTGGGAGATGATGCTGCTAAGGTCAATATCTTCAACCAGAATATCTCCATAACGATTCGCAATTGAATCAGAGGCTTCCCAATCCTCGGCCTGAAAATGAGAGAAGGTAAGCTTTAGTGCAAGCTTCTTCTTCTTATCAAGTGTATTGGCATAACGAAAATTGCCCTCTAGGAGGTTATTCCCACCACCCTTGACCATAGCACTAAGTCCTGTTTTTTCAAAAGGATCCTGTGTGGTCATGCTGATCACCCCCTGCATAGCATTGGGCCCATATAATGCAGAGGCTGCACCGGAAATAAGCTCTACATTGTCAAGATCCAGTGCACTGGCTCCGAGTAAGTTTCCTACAGGAAAATTCAATCCAGGAGCCTGATTATCCATCCCATCAATAAACTGGACTGACCGGATCGGAGAGGTGGTATTAAAACCCCTGGTATTGATCACCTTGAACCCCATACTGGCAGAGGTAACGTCAACCCCTTTTAAACTTCCCAGGTCCTGGTAAAAGTCGCCAGAAGCAGCCTCCTGGATCTGTTTAGTATTCATCTTTTGAACAGAGATCGCCGATTCCATGATGGTTTCAGAAACTCGTGATGCAGATACGACAACTTCTTGTCCTGCAAAAGCTGTCATCTCCATATTAATATTTAAGGGGTTATTAGCATCTTTAACCGTAATCTCTTGTTTGCCATAACCAATAAAGGAAATCTGGAGCTTAACAGGAAGAGAGTCTACTTCAATGGTAAAGTTACCATCCAGATCAGTGGTTGTGCCAATGGTGGTACCTTTAATTACCACATTTGATCCGATCATGGTCTCCTTGGTAGTTTTGTCTTTTATAGTCCCTGATATTTTAATTTGAGCATACAGGCTATTAACACATAGCGAAAATGCAAAACAAACAAGGGTGATAATTTGGAAAATATTCATATAATCTTGTGGTTATTGGCTTTCATGTAGATTTCAGCAAATCTATAAAAAAATGGGGTATTTCTTTATCCCTCTGCCTTATCAAAAGCATACTGAATAATGTTGGCCCCCATTCTTAATGCTTTTTGCCTGGTCTCATCAGAATCCTTGTGTATTTCCCAATCTTCCCAGCCATCGCCCAAATCTGATTCATAAGAATAAAAGCAGACTAGCCGGCCTTTGTAAATAAGGCCAAAGCCCTGTGGGGGTTTTTTGTCATGTTCATGAATTTTGGGTAAGCCCTTATCAAAGTCAAAATGTTGGTGATATATGGGGTGCGAAAATGGGAGCTCGACAAAATCCAATTCAGGAAATACCAGCTTCATCTGTGGCCTAATAAACTTATCCAGGCCATAATTGTCGTCAATGTGCAAAAACCCACCTGCTTCAAGGTATTTTCGAAGATTTTCTGCCTCATCAAAAGAAAAGACCACGTTCCCATGGCCAGTTAAATGAACAAAAGGATAATTAAATAACTCAGAGCTGCCAACCTCAACAATAGCTTGTTCTTTATTAATATTGGTATTCAAGTTCTTATTACAAAAGGCGATAAGGTTAGGAAGAGAGGTCTCCAGATTTGCATACCAATCCCCTCCCCCATTATATTGAAGCAACGCAAGCTGGTAAGTATGCTTTTGAGCAAATGCGGATAGCGTAAAGAAAAAGACAATGAAAAATACAGCTCTCATTATTTCAGCAAATTTAGTCGCAATAAAATTAAGTGAAATATCCCAATCTATTGATTAATCAGGGAAATCGTATGACATGCAACAATTCCAGCCGTTTCAGTTCTCAGTCTGGACTTGCCTAGGTTCACCCTTGCAACCCCTAGGGAAAGAGCCAGATCCATCTCTGTTTTATCAAAATCTCCTTCCGGCCCTATAAGTATTGTGGCATCTTCACCCCTTTGATAAATGCTGCTGAGCTCCTGGTTTTCTTCATGGAAGGCTGCTATAAACATGTCAGAATCATTTGTTCCTGAATTCACAATAAAATCATTGAAACACATAGGCTCATTCAGTTTAGGCAAATACGCTTGGCAGGATTGTTTAAGAGCGCCAATGAGTACTTTGTTTAAGCGTGCAGATTGGATCTTTCTTCTTTCTGAATGCTTGGAATAGATGGGCGTAATCTGGTCAATGCCAATTTCGGTTGCTTTTTCCAAAAACCACTCAAAACGACTATTGTTTTTAGTTGGGGCGATTGCAATATGAATACGGTATTCTTTTTGAGGATGGTGCTTAACAGCAATGGACTCAAGTTCACAACCCTTCTTATCTATGAATTTGATTATACATTGATAAACACTACCCTTTCCATCATTCAGGTAAACAGTATCACCAATACCATATCTTAGTACCTTAGTGATGTGCCTGGATTCCTCCTGGTTTAAAAAAATTTTTTTCTTAGGAATGTCGGCAAGATAAAACCAATACATAGTTGGGTTTGGAAGCGGAGACTATACTTTTTGTGGAATTTTATTTCTTGGTGCTGCTGACATTATTTCATCATTGGCAAAGT
>DTSC01000157.1 GCA_012965625.1 Flavobacteriales bacterium
AACGATACCCAGACGTAACAGATGCAATTAATAGAAAAATGGAAAGTGGAGTCCTTATTTTAAGTTATACAGGACATGGCGGAGAGTTGGGATGGGCCCATGAGCGCATTTTAGAAAATCATGATATAAATAGCTGGTCTAATTACGATAATATGCCTTTATTCTTAACAGCAACATGTGAGTTTAGCCGATTTGATGATCCTGATAGAACTGCTGCTGGAGAATTTGTTTTTTTAAATCCTGCTGGAGGGGCAATTGCAATGCTTACAACCGTTCGTTTGGTTACTTCAGGTCAAAACAAAACCCTTTCAACAAATTTCTATAAAGTTGTTTTTGAACCAATAAATGGAGCAATGCCAAGGTTGGGTGATATTTGCATGAAAACTAAGAACCTGTCGGGGAATGGTCAAAATAGTAGGAAATTTGTATTAATAGGCAATCCAGCTCAACGGCTAGCCTATCCAAAACATCTAATTGTTACAGACTCTATAAACCATGGAGTAGTTTCTGGCCTCAATGATACACTAAAAGCATTGAGTAAAGTGACTATTAGCGGACATATAGAGCGAAAAAGTGGCGGAAAATTTTCCTCATTTAATGGCACAATATACCCAACTGTTTATGACAAGGCTTCACCTGTTGCAACCTTGGGAAACGATCCTGAAAGCAATATAAAAACCTTTATGCTACAAAAAAACGCCCTCTTCAGAGGTAAGGCAAGTGTTATAAATGGAGTATTTGATTTCACATTTATTGTACCTAAAGACATTGCATATCAACCAGGTTTTGGCAGAATTAGCTATTACGCTGAAAATGGAGAAACTGATGCCAATGGACCATATGAAGACTTTGTGATCGGCGGCACATCTTCTAATATTGAACCAGACAACACGGGGCCTGAAGTGCGCTTATTTTTAAATGATACCAACTTTGTTGATGGTGGCCTTACTGATGAGAATCCCATGCTTTTGGCTTTTATAGCAGATGAGCATGGTATCAACACAACTGGCAATGGAATTGGTCATGATATAGTAGCCATATTAGATGAGGAATCTGATAACCCTATTGTTCTAAATGAGGAGTATGAGGCAGACCGTGACAGCTACAAGAGCGGTTCTCTCCAATATCCTTTTTCCAATCTCTCTGAAGGAACCCATAAACTTAGCTTAAAGGTGTGGGATGTTTACAACAACTCCTCTCAGGTGTTCACTGATTTTATAGTGGCAAAGTCTGCAAATCTTGCATTAAGCCATGTGCTTAACTATCCTAATCCATTTACTACATATACAGAATTCTGGTTTGAACATAATCGCCCTGGAGAATATTTGGATGTTCAAATCCAGGTATTTACAATATCCGGCAGATTAATCAAAACCATAAACACCAATATTATCACACAAGGGTTTAGGCCTAATCCCAATCAATGGCCGTCTCTACAATGGGATGGGAAAGATGATTTTGGCGATAAAATTGGACGAGGCGTTTATGTGTATCATTTAAAAGTGCGAACCCCTGAGGGTGAAATGGCAAATAAGTATGAAAAGCTGGTAATCCTTAATTAAACAATAATAAAAAGGTTGTGCCGTTTATTAAAAACCATTTATCTTTATCTGAAACCAAAATTTAATGTAATCGTATATATTCTATATTTGCAGTAATATCAGGAAGTAACAACCCAAAATGAACTTTAATAGAAATAAAATCCGATTAAATACTGTTGTATTGGGTGCTGCCTTATGTGTCTCAACACTTCCTGTTTTCCCTCAAATAGCAACCAACCAGCTTGCGGGTGGCCAGGTTAACACTATTACAACCGCTGTGCCATTATTGATGATCTCACCAGATGCAAGAGCTGGCGCTATGGGAGATGCTGGAGTTGCTTCCTCCCCTGATGCCAATTCAATTCATTGGAATCCGGCAAAATTGGCGTTTATTGAAAATGACATAGGATTCTCGGTTTCATATACACCATGGTTGAGAGCATTGGTTCCCGATATTAACCTTGCCTATCTTTCCGGATATAAAAAGATTGACAAAGACCAGACTATCGGTGCAACATTACTATACTTTTCCTTAGGAAATATCGTATTTACCAATATGGTTGGAGAAGTTACAGGAGAGTTTAACCCCAATGAATTTGCTCTTGACCTTGCATATTCCAGAAAATTAGGAGATAACATTTCAGGGGGCTTGGCATTACGCTATATCTACTCAAATCTAACAGGTGGATATTATATTGAAAGTGCAGGAGAATCAAGGCCAGGGCGATCAATTGCTGCAGACGTTTCTGTCTTTTATCAAAATGAGGTGACCCTGGGAGAAAAAGAGGGTAAGCTTGGTTTAGGATTAAATATTTCAAACGTCGGAGCAAAAATTTCCTATACACAAACTGCTGACCAAGATTTTATTCCAATTAATCTAAGGATTGGCAGTTCCCTTACTATTGATATTGATAAGTATAACTCCATTGCCTTTTTAGGGGACCTTAATAAACTATTGGTACCTACACCGCCACTTTATATGACCGACAATGATGGCGCTCCTATTTTAGACGGTGATGGTAACCAAATAATTGAGTATGGGAAAGACCCTAACCGATCTGTGGTAAATGGCATGTTTGGTTCATTCAATGATGCACCTGGTGTTATTGTAAATACCGAAACTGGGGAGCGAAGTGTGTTTAAAGAAGAAATGCGAGAATTCACCTATTCTGCTGGAGCGGAATACTGGTATGATAAGCAATTTGCTATTAGGGCGGGATACTTCCATGAACACGCCACAAAAGGTGCAAGAAAGTATTTCACTTTAGGAGCTGGGTTAAAGTATAATGTGTTTGGGTTGGATTTTGCCTATCTAATTCCTACGGAAACAAGACATCCACTTGAAAATACTTTGCGTTTCACACTTGTCTTTGACTTTGAGGGATTCAAAAAGCAGGGAAATGAAGAATCAGAAGAAGAACGACCTTTCTCAGAATAGTATTTCTGTTTTTCTTATCTTGGCCTTGTACTAATCTAACGATTTTGACGCATGAATTACAGAGTGGGATTTGGTTATGATGTCCACCAACTAAAAGATTACGAGGACTTTATCCTTGGCGGAATCGCTTTAAACCACGTTAAAGGAACTATTGGACATTCTGATGCTGATGTTCTTATCCATGCCATCTGTGATGCTCTTTTGGGGGCAACTAATCTTGGTGATATTGGTTCACATTTTCCTGATACCGCAGAAGAGTTCAAAAACATCGATAGTAAAATACTTTTACAACGGGTGATAACCTTAATAAAAAACAGCGGATATCGTATTGGAAATATTGATTGCACCATTTGTCTTGAAAAACCTAAGCTAGCGCCCTATATGGAACAAATTACATCTAGTCTTTCAGGTATCATGGATATAGAAAAAAACAAAGTCTCAGTTAAAGCAACAACCAGTGAAAAAATGGGCTATATAGGCAGAGAAGAGGGTGTTGCTGTTTATGCCATTGCACTTGTTTATTCTAACCTTTCTTGATCCTTTTTCCTTTTCTTGATCAGCCTACCTTTAAGATTGTGGGAGAATCTCACTCCGATAATGTAAGG
>DTSC01000158.1 GCA_012965625.1 Flavobacteriales bacterium
GAAGCCGTTGTTTCCCCGGTGCTCCATAAAAATGCTGTGGCGCCGGATGATGCAGTCAGCACCATTGAATCCCCGTTGCAAATGCTGTCATCCGGCCCTGCATCTACAGCCAAAGCTAGAACATCCACGGTGAAAAATACGGTATCTTTTACATTGCACGATGAAGAGTCTGTTGCTATTAACATGCCATTAAAAGTGCCTGAGTCCGGATAGGTGTATGCAGGCGAAACCTGGGTGCTGGTATCTCCGTTCCCAAAATCCCAATAATAATCAGAGCCAATGGACTCGTTGGTAAAACCTGGGGTATAAGGTGCACAGCCAGAAAATGCAATCTCAGACATGCTGGCAACGACCTGTGTTGGGCGCAGGTCAATTTTCGTCATAACCATATCCCAAGCACCTGTTAAGTTAAATGTTGAAAAGGCTCCTGATGTAGTGGGGAATGTGGGGCCAGGATCATCAGTACACATGGCTTGATACAAGATCCCTTCTTTTGTAAAATCACTGTAACTGTGAACGTCAACACCTGTCCAATCATCACTTGGACCAAAATACGTTGCAAATGCCAGGTCTGTGGCGTCTTTGGAAAAGACAATAAAATAGAAACCATCGTCCATATTTAAGGGGCTATAGGGAAATGCATCACAGGTCAATGGCAAATTGTTATCCAGTGGTCCGTGGATTGATACATAAACCCTTTCAAAGGTATCCACATTGAATGCTGATATGGTACCTCCGATGCCCCCAAAAATTGTAGAGTAGTAATCTATACTTAAAGCCGAATCTAATTTTTGAATAAAAGGTTTACTCAATGGCCAGGAGGTAGTTCCGGGACTTACAGGATAGCCTGCTGATTCACCGGTAACGTATATGTTTTGGCTGGTGTCCTGGTCTATGATGGATGCATGATCACTACCTGAAGTACCAATATAGGTGCCGGCTAAAACCGTGCTTAGGTCACCTTTAAGGCGCAGGATAAATCCATCTCTCGTTCCACCCTGGAAGGTATCCTGCAAGGCCCCCATTCCAACACCTGGTAAATTCGTGCTGGTAGTAGCACCACAGATATAATAATTGCCCGACCTGTCAATAATGATACTGGATGCCCTCTCACCAGCATTGCCGCCTACAAAAGATGATAACAGTAAAGTATCAAGGTCATTTGTCAATTTAAAAACCACTGCATCAGAAGTGTCGGTTAGGGATGTGTTGATAACCCCAGGCGTAGTTGGAAAGTCAGTTGAGGAGGTAGAAGATGTCACCACGCAATTATTAGCGGCATCAAGTGCAATGTCACCATCTGCATCATAAATTGAAAGAAATATACTTAGGGAAGGTTCACTCCCACCACCACCAATGTATGTAGAGGCCAGCAAGGAACCCGTTTGATCAAACTTAGAGATCACTAAATCATCTGCGCCATTGAATGTAGTATCATAGGCACCTAATGTGATAGGAAAATCTGCCGAGGAGGTATGTCCCAATATAAAGAAATCGAGATTGGGAGCTACCACCATCTTGATGGATTTTTCATGTGTTGCTCCCCCAAGGTAGGTAGCATAGAGCAGGTTTTGGCCCGTTGGGTCATATTTACTGATTACGATATCCCTGCCTCCAAATACCGTGGAGCTAAAGGCACCTGTTGTTGCAGGGTACTCATTAATGGTGTGGCCTAAAGACTCACCAGCGCAATAGCCATTTCCCAGCTGGTCATATGTGCCGGTGCTACCATACACCTTTTCAGTGCTGCCAGAAAAAGTGCTGAATATAACGGAGGGATCAATTATCAATGTCTTTGCATTATCGTATCCCTGTGGGAACTGGAATGAAACTTCATTTCCCGCCAGATAAAAATTGCAGGCAACCTCCACCTGCTTGCCATCAATTACCTGGTAAGCATATGGCTTAGATTCAACAAGCTCATTTACGGATGTGGAAATGTGCAGGGCCCCCTCTTTAATTGACAATGCATCCGCCCCTTCATATTTCATTCTTATGTCGGAAGGTGGACTGCCCGGTTCAACGATAAAGTCATACTTCAGGCCCCCGCCGCCATAGATAGCCAGATCAATCCCTGGATATAGATCCCGATACCTGATAGTGCCATATGACCTTACCTGGTTGGCCCATTTGCTTTGATCCTTCCCGATGTAGTAATTGGTATAGGATGTATAAGGATCTTCTTCAATGAATGTCCGGGTTTCTGTATTTGCATTTTCAAAGCTAAGTTTGAAAGCATGGTAATGCAGCAGCATGTTTAAGGGTGCTTCTTCCCCTTTTTTATGGTGCTCTTTAAGCTGTGTAATATCAGCAGGCAAAATGAACTTATAGGTGAAGGTGCTTTGCTCTAAAAACAGTACACCTCCGGGAAGGCCGGCTCTGTATTTAACCTGTTCTGCCCACTGCCCCTTGTTCTCTGTAAATTTTATGCCGCCGTCTTTAGCCAGAACAGGTAATACCTGCAGCATTATTGCAACGAGCAACAGGTAATATACTTTTGATCTTTCCATTCTTCCTTGTTTTTTCTTTAACCCACGTATTCCAGCTTGTTCATTTATTATTATTTCAGCAGGGTAATGTTCCCTTTTAATTTAACGGTTTCTTCATTTTGCAATACTGCATTTAACATATACACATAAACCCCATTATTGAATTCCTTGCCCTGTTTTGTGCCATCCCAGCCTTGTGATTGATCTGAGCTCTCATATATCTTGTTGCCCCAACGGTCGTAAATTGCAAAAAGCATGGATTCAATGCATTTGCCGAAGACATACACCTTGTCGTTCTCGCCATCTCCATTGGGTGTAAACACATTGGGTACAAAGACTTCCCCCCCGCAAGGATTCTGCACTATAACCACTGTTACTGAATCAAATGATACGCATCCGTTACTATCTGTAACAGTTAAAAGGTATGTAGTGGTTTCCTGCGGATTGGCAGCAGTGCTCAGGCAGGTAGCACATCCCAGGCCATCTGCGGGTGTCCATTGGTAGCTTGTACCCCCTGAGCCGTTCAACCATGTACCCTCTCCTAAATTAATTATCGGCTCTGCAGCTGTAGCAGTTGCTGCCGGCATTGGATCAACGGTAATTTGCACGGTGTCTGCATCGCCACAGGATCCGGCAATGGTATAGATGATCTGATTACTTCCTGTACCAGCCGCTGAGGGGTCAAAAGATCCAATGGCAGAATCGACAATACCTGTTCCTATCCATATCCCCCCACCTGTTACTGCCTGAAGATCTATTGAAGGATCGTTCTCGCAAAAGATATTGACAGACAAAATACTTGCATCTGTAACAAGCATAACAGTTAGCGTTGTTATTATGATGCTGTCACAGCTATTTGCACTGCCATTAGTTATCGTGTCGTTGTAGGTTCCTGCCGTGGTTTGCCAGGAGCCACCAAGCAAAATACTATCACCCTGGCATATACTGTCTAAGATTGTGCTAGTTACTGCCGGATTAACAGTTAGCGTTATTGTGATGATGCTGTCACAACCATTTGCAGCTGCCAACGTGTCGAAATAAGTTCCGGATGCAGTTTGATAGGCTCCTTGCAGAAAGATG
>DTSC01000159.1 GCA_012965625.1 Flavobacteriales bacterium
ATTTTTGTTTTCATAACATTTAGTTTTAAAATTTGCTTAAGTATTTAAAGGTTCTCAGCATGACCTTTTGGCCTTATGGCCGTTTTAGAAAGATTTTTTATCTCAGCTTTCTAGGACAAAAATACCAGCTAACGACAATGAAAAAAAACAATAAAAATTAATAATGTACATTTCAAAACTAATTCAATTTGCATCCAGTGCATAAAAAAAGCCCGGGCAAAGCCCGGGCCTTTTCACCACTCACCACCATATTATTGGAGGGTTACTTTCCTGGAAACTGTTTGGGCTCCGGAAAAGACCCGGACAAAATAAATTCCTTTAGGCTGCTCACTTAGATCGATACGGGCAGCTGTGCCGTATATCCCATCGCCTTCATGCACTATTGCTCCTGTGAGGTTCAATACCTTGTAGGCAAAACCTTCTTCAGCACCACCCAAAACCTCTAATTGCAACAATCCTTTGGAGGGATTAGGGAAGGTGTTAACAGCCAATGTCTGTCCATAATCTGCTGCTTTAGGGTTTGGTATTGTGCTTAATGTATGGTCCAGCTCTTTTACAGGCTCTTTAACATTTCCTCCAGCAAGCTTTGGACTACCAAAAAATACTGTATAGTCTTCTACTTCGCCTCCAAAAAAGGTTCCGCATGTACTGGGTGCCCAATAACCTAGCTTGGCCTGTATCCTCATCCTGGTTTCACCTGGCAAGGCACCTGCAGGAATATTGAATTTTCTATTTATTGTTCCAGGAAATGGCAAGGGTTTAATAACCAGCTCACCGGCATCATCAAAGTCATGGTCATGGTTCCAGTCAATCCATACATTCCAGAAGAGGCCTTGTGATGGTGGACCTGCAAAATATCCTGGAGTTAACGAGATTTGCATACCATCTGTAATGGTTGCACTAAGGCTGGTATAATCACCATAGCCACCATCTATTCCAGACACATTATTAATGTTTCCTATTTCAATGGCTTCGATCCAAAACCAGTTTGAAAAATAACCAGAAGAACCACAATAGGGGGGCAAGTTTAAAATTGATATATTATCAATTGCTATGTCAGATTTGTCATCAGCTCCGGTAATGCCCTGGATTTTCAACTTGATCACATCATTGGCAAAATCAGCTAAATCAATAACTGCAGTATGCCAAATATTTCCCTGATCTCCTGCAATGCCCCATAATTGCATCCAGGTGAGACCATAGTCTGTACTTACATCTACTGACAATCCTCCTGTATTAGATCCAAACATATGATACTGAAACCTAATTTCTGAATCAAAACCCAAACTTATGCAGGGGCTGATGAGTCCGGCTGTTTTGTAGGGATGGTTGGGGTACGAGGATTCTATGTACATATAGCGCTGTCCGTCTACTGCAGACGATGGACCTGTTCCGGCTGTTGGAGTTTGCCCAGTTTGGTTGATCCAATCCATATCATCATCTGCATCCTGTATCCAATCTCCCAATCCATCTTCAAAGCTCTCCTGATAAGGTGCATTTGTAAAAGCAGGACAAGTACCGACACCAAGATAGTTCCTATCAAATTCCAAACTATAAGCAACCCTGTTATATTGTCCTGCACTTAAAGTCGTTCTGCAATGCTTTTGTGAATAGGACATTATATTTGTAGGATCTGGGCTATACAGCTCGCCATTATCATCTGTTTCCGTACCTATATACAGGCATGAAAGACCATCAACTAAATATGTCAAATTGGGGTCTGCAGGGGTATCACAAATATCATCACCAGCTACTGTACAGTTTGATCCGTCAACCAATTCATCTGTTCTTGTATAATTGCTTTTACCATGCGTATGGTACAATGAGAAATAATGACCCATTTCATGAGTCAATGTGTTTCCGCTCATGGTACAAGAGTTTGTCATTATAATTCTGTCTGCACTAGGGGGGTAATAAGAATATCCACCAATGGGAGAGCCAAATAGAGTCACTGTCTTAAAGAAATATATGTTAATGACATTGGGTACATCATTTGAATCGCAAACATCTGCTTCTTGACTATATTCAAAGTTATAATAGTTGCTATTGTCTATATAGTTGATAGGATTTATCTGATAGAATTCAATATTGACATTCGCATAATAGCTGTTCATTGTATTGATGGCAACACTAATTGCAGTAGGCGTTAATCCTCCTGCACCAAGGTCTGTTCTAACCACATGACATTGTATAGGTACCTGAGAATTGATGGTCTTTGCGAAAGTATGCACATTGTAATTCTGCCGTTGTACTTTGGTTTTATTCAAGTAATTGATTTGGTGTTGGGTAGCAATTGTACCACATCCTTCATTTCCAAAAGAGGATTTAGTCTGAACAAGTGTTTGTCCATAACCAACTTTAATTAAAAGAAAAATTGAAATTAATGTGAAGTATAATGTTTTCATATTTCTTGTCGTCTCTGTATTCATGATCTGTAAGTGTTAAAGGTTCTCAGCATGACCTTATGGCCGTTTCAGAAAGTTCTTATCTCAGCTTTCTTCTATCAAATATCTACCAAAACACAAGTTGAAACAAATTGAAAAAATTAATAATGTATGTTTCATAACTAATTCAATTTGGATCCAGCACATAAAAAAAGCCCGGACAACGCCCGGGCTTTTTATCATTTCTAATTTATCAATCACTGCTTATTAGGGTTTCTCTTCACTTAAACTATCGTCTTTAGGTTGTTCAGGTGCATCCTTGCAGCATGCAATTATTGCATCAAATGCATCGCCTCGTGCAGCACCAATACAAACTCCTTCTGCAACAATAATAGCGGCAATACAAGCAGGCGCACCTGGGCCCGTTGCCAAACACGCGATCGATGCTGCTATTGCAACACCAGCGCAAACTTTAACGTCGCGGTTATACTTCCTTAATGCTCTTTTACAGCATCTTTCATCAGGTTGCTCTCCTCGTTTTGGGTCGCATTCTGCTCCGCATGTTACAACAAACCCCATCCCCAAAGAAATATCCAGTCTCATTTCAGAGGATATCTGATAATTTTCAATATATATCCCTAATATATTTCCCATTTCTCCTGGATTTTCGAAAATACTGGAAGGGTATTTCTGAAGCAATTTTGAAGCAGCTGCTTGCACGTTTGCAACAGCAGCAGTATAGCAATCCAGGCTTTCATAACCCAATAATGAAGCGACTTGCCCAAGGTTGTTGTTTTCAATGGCAGCGCCAAGTAAATCAAGGTGCTTATCCATGGATTGTTCCCCTATTTTCTTAACCAGGGGTGCCTTAAGCTGCATAAATGCCTCATAATACGCTGTAAACAAGGGGTCTCCCGCTGCCTGGTCGTATATGCCAGGGTTAAAAGCCACCTCCTTATTTACCAAACCGCTGTTTGCTGCTGGCAAAGGATCAGGCACTATGCCAACCTCTTTCTGGCATGCCACAAATACCGTCATTGACAATACTAGTGTTAGGGCAATGTTGTTAATAAATTTAATTGATTTTCTGTTCATTTTATTCATTTTTGTTTTCATAACATTTAGTTTTAAAATTTGCTTAAGTATTTAAAGGTTCTCAGCATGACCTTTTGGCCTTAT
>DTSC01000160.1 GCA_012965625.1 Flavobacteriales bacterium
ATTCTTTTTGATCATACTCATCTTCACTACCCTAGCTGCCTATTTTCTTTGCCAGGTTTTTACCGGACGGGCTGCATACATGCATGTGGGTGCATTGCTCGGAACTATTATGGCTGCCAATGTCTTCTTTGTGATAATTCCCTCACAGAAGGCTTTGGTAAAAGCAGCAGCAGAAGGAACGATCCTGGATTCAAGCTTAGGAGAAAAAGCCGGCTTGAGATCCTTGCATAATAACTATTTTACTTTGCCCGTCATTTTTGTAATGATAAGTACACACTTCCCAAGTACTTTTGGCAACGAGTTTAATTGGGCAGTTTTAGCAGGACTGTCGTTGGTAAGCATAGGCATCAAGCATTTCTGGAACGTTTATGAGCGGGGTGTGGTGATCAAATGGATTCTCCCTGCTGCAGTTATTTCGTTAATTGGATTAGCACTGGTGACTGCCCCAGAGAATAGGAGCCAAATATTGAAAGATGCAGCAATTGTAAATTTTGTAGAGATACAAAATATCATTAATACCAGGTGTTCATCATGCCATTCCTCAAGTCCAACTGACGATGTATGGAAAACGGCTCCTAATGGGGTGATATTTGACACCCCAGAGCAAATAGTTCAATTCAAGGATAGAATCTTGAACAGAACTGTTTCCACCAAAACAATGCCCCAAGGCAATAAAACAGGGATGACACAAAAGGAACGTGATGCCATTGAAATATGGATATACCAAGGAGCAAGAATAGACTGATAAGATAAAACTATTTAAGGGTATGAAAAGATTTGCGATTCATAGCAATAGAACGGTTATGCCTCACGGTACTTTTGAAGCAACGGTCGTAATTGAAGACCAAAAGATCCTTATGGTCATTGATGGTCTTGCAGATGGTCTTGATTGTGAGTATATAGATGCGGCGGACCATGTACTTATGCCAGGATTGATAGACCCTCATGTCCATATCAATGAACCCGGACGAACGGATTGGGAGGGGTTTGATACAGGCACCAGGGCTGCTGCTGCCGGCGGGATAACTACAATTGTAGATATGCCCCTGAATTCGAGCCCAGTAACCACCACGGTTGAGGCCTTTGATAAAAAATTAAAAGCATCTGAAGGAAAGCTACATGTCAATTGTGGATTCTGGGGTGGGATTGTACCAGAAAATGCCGGACAGCTAAAAGAATTGCTTGGTAGTGGAGTCTTGGGCATCAAGGCATTTTTAATTGACTCCGGTCTGGATGAATTCAAAAATGTGGAAGAAAGACATCTGCGTGAAGGCATACCTGCCATCACTGAAAGCGGCTTACGCCTTCTTGCCCATTCTGAATTAATTAAATCAGAACAAAATGATATTGCCATTACCGATTATCCTAGTTTTTTACAATCACGGCCCAAACAATGGGAGGATGATGCCATTAATTTACTTATACAATTAACAGCTGAATATAATTGCAAAACACATATAGTACACCTTTCATCAAGCGGCTCTCTTGAACAAATCCGAAAAGCAAAGGAAAAAGGTCTTTCCCTGACTGTTGAAACCTGTCCGCACTACCTGGTATTTAATGCTGAAGATATACCACCTAATGATCCTTTCTATAAATGCGCACCACCCATAAGGGAAAGAGCAAATAACGAGAAGCTATGGGAAGCCATAAGAAGTGGATTAATCGATTTTGTTGCAAGTGACCACTCCCCTGCCCCACCTGATCTAAAAGAAATTGAATCAGGCAATTACCAAAAAGCATGGGGAGGTATTGTCGGCCTTCAGTTCTTATTACCAGCCTTTTGGACTGGTGCGAAAGCAAGGGGCCTTACCATTAATAAATTGGCAGAACTTATGTGTGAAAATCCATCAAAATTTCTAGGACTTGAAGCTGCAAAAGGGAGGATTTCTCCTGGATATGATGCTGATTTAGTAATCTGGGCTCCTGAAGAGAAGGTCATTGTATCAGATAGTTCCATCCAGCATAAACATAAAGGCACTCCATATGCATCATTGAATATGGTTGGGCTTGTTAAGAAAACGTTTGTGAGCGGAAAGCTGGTTTATGATAATGGTGAATTTGTATCTTTGTCTGCCGGAAAAGCAATACTTAGAAATGAGTATTAAAATTTAATTCTAGAATGAGCCAACCTGATTTTACCAAATTACTGGATTTAGCAGCTGAGAAATTAGGTGGAAAAACATTGCTATCCAGTGATGATTTTTTTGCTCCCATGGAAAACCTGATAAAACCAGGGAGAGGTATATTTATTGAAGACAAATATACTGATCACGGAAAATGGATGGATGGTTGGGAATCGAGAAGAAAACGAACGCCCGGAAACGACTGGTGTATTTTGCAATTGGGCGTAAGCGGAAAAATTGAAGGAGTAGATATCGATACAAACTTTTTTCTTGGCAATCACCCACCCCACGCAGCTTTGGAAGCTTGCTGCATCGAACCAAGTGCCACGGATACTATCAATTGGGATACTGTTGAATGGACAGAAATTTTACCAAAATCTCCTTTAGACGCAGGGAGTCAAAATTTATATGCAATTGACAGCGATGCAACCTGGACACATCTTCGATTGCAAATCTATCCGGATGGCGGCGTAGCACGTTTGAAAGTATATGGAGAGGTAAAAAAAGACCTTTCCAATATAGCAGCTACTCAGCTAGACTTAGTCGCAGCATTAAATGGGGGCAGGTCTGTTCTTTGCAATGACATGTTCTTCAGCCACATGAATAACCTGATAATGCCGGGAAAAGGAAAGGACATGGGTGATGGATGGGAAACCAAACGAAACAGGACACCCAATAATGTGGACTGGGTAATCATAAAGTTTGCATATAAAGGGATGATAGATGAGATAATGGTAGACACCAAACATTTTAAAGGAAACTATCCGGATTCTTGTTCAATTGCTGGGTGTCTTTTAGATAATGGGCAGGGTGTTGAAGATGATTCAGTAGAATGGATAGATCTCTTACCGCAATCCAAACTAAGTGCTGACAACGAACATCACTTCAAAGAAGAATTGAGTAACAGAGGTCCATTCACTCACGTAAAGCTGATGATTTATCCAGATGGTGGTATCAGCAGGCTTCGCATCTACGGTACATTGGCAGATTAACATGCGCATTTACCTCACTCATTGCACAGGAATCAAAGACAACCGATTAAAAGGCACAAGTAAAGCTGTTGGCCCAAATGATCTTTATACTTCCATGCCCCTACAGCGCTTTGTACGAAAGTGCAAGGAGCAAAAAGTACAATGGGCCATTTTCAGCGACCTTTATGGAGTATGGCACCCACATCAACACCATCCCTGGTACGACAAGCACCCTGATACAGTAACAGCACATGAAATGACACAATTGGTAAAAGATTTTGATAAAGAGCTCGAAGATTTTTCCGAAATTTGGTTCTATAACAATCCATCCTGGTTTCATAGCTTGTACAAAACACTGCTTAAAAGGTCTTCATTATCTAATAGAATCACAACCTTTTCCAGGTTAAAAGAAATTGTATAATGACAATGGAAGAACTCAACCAGCTACCAGAAGAAGAATGCAGCAAGGCTCTTTTTAATTGTTGCGGATCAACTTCCTGGGTGAATGAAATGCTAGGAAAACGCCCTTTCTCCAGTGAAATTGCCCTTAAAGAGCAAGCAGTTGCTGTTTTTTGTAGTTGCACAGAAAAAGACTGGCTGGAAGCATTTGCACATCACCCACGGCTGGGAGACAGAAAGAACCTGAAAGAAAAATTTGCAGCTACCAGTCATTGGGCAGGAGAAGAGCAATCAGGTACAGCAAAGGCATCAGAATCTGTATTGGCTCAACTCGAACAGGCAAACCTGGATTACGAAAAGAAGTTCGGCTTCACTTATATTCTCTGTGCTGCAGGGAGATCCGCCAGCTTCATGCTGGAGTCTCTGCAAGACCGCTTGTCAAATCAAAGAGATGAAGAGCTAAATATTGCTATGGAAGAACAAAATAAGATTACTAAATTGCGTTTAGAAAAACTATTGTCATGAGCCAAATAACAACACACGTACTGGATACATCAAAGGGCCTGCCTGCCCAAGGCATTCAAATATCATTGGAAGGAAGAAATGTTGAAGGTAACTGGACTAAATTGGGTAATGGAACCACAGATACTGATGGCCGTATCAGTAACCTGCTGGATACCGATACACTGTTGGATCCAGGGACCTATCGCATGGTATTTCAAACGGGAGACTATTATAAAGCATGTGGATCTTATGGGTTCTATCCTTCAGTAATTATAGAATTTGAAACCACTGACAGTAACCATTATCATATACCTTTGTTATTAAATCCATTCGGTTATTCTACTTATAGAGGAAGTTAGATTAAAGACTTGGAATTTGTAAGTATAAGGATATGGTAAACTGCGTAGGAAGTATAACACAAAGCAATAATTATTTATGAAAACTTCAATTGACCAGGGAAAGAGAGATGAAATCCTAAATGAACTTGGAAGTGCAAACAAGATATTTTCCAGGTTTTATCCAGGAGATCGGACAGATAGGCAGCCTGTGCATACCGTGTATGGCGGAGCTCAACTATTCAAATCAGAAACCATAAGAAAGATGGGGCAAACTGCAGAGTCTCATTTTTGGGCCTATGCCCCTGATGCAAGTATATTAGCTAATGCCCTAAAGCTAAGTGGCTCTATAGATTTTTGTGAAAAGATATATCAAAAGATATTAAATAAGCTGGAAACTGAGGCGGTTGAAGATTTTCGAATTGATTTCGAAGACGGATTTGGAAACAGGCCAGATGAGGAAGAAGACCGAACAGCTGAATTTACTGCAAAAGAGCTTGCAAAAGGGATGAAGAATGATTTTCTCTCCCCTTATATTGGAATTCGGATTAAACCGTTCTCAGAAGAGCTAAAAAACCGTGGAGCAAGAACGTTGGATATCTTCCTGACGACTCTTTCAGAACTTACCAAGGGAGAATTGCCTCCAAATTTTGTGGTGACAATTCCTAAAGTGACCATACCAGAACAGGTGAAAGCATTGGTTGATTTGTTTAAAGAGCTTGAAGCCAATACAGAAATTAAACCAGGTAGTTTGAAATTTGAAATCATGATTGAGACAACTCAATCTATCTTTAATCCTAATGGTGAAAGCAATCTTAGGAACCTTATCCAGGCAGGTGAAGGCAGGTGCATTGCCGCACACTTCGGAACCTATGACTATACCGCCTCTTGTAACATTACAGCTAAATACCAAACCATGGACCATCCAGTTTGTGATTTTGCACACCATATGATGAAAGTAACATTAGCAGGAACCGGGATTTGGATATCTGATGGTGCCACGAATATTATGCCAATTCCTCCAAACCGTGGAAGCTCTATAACAGAAGCCCAGAAAGCGGAAAACCGTGATGTTGTACATCAAGCTTGGAAAATAGCTTATGACCATATCAGGCATTCTCTTTTGCATGGGTTTTATCAGGGATGGGATCTCCATCCTGCTCAACTTGCTATAAGATATGCAGCAGTTTACAGCTTCTTTCTTGAAAGTTATTCAGAAGCTGCTATCCGTTTAAAAAACTTTGTGGGCAAGGCAGCTCAGGCTACTTTAGTTGGTGATGTATTTGACGATGCTGCTACTGGTCAAGGGCTCCTGAATTACTTTCTTGCTGCATTGAATTGCGGCGCTATATCAGAAGAGGAAGTGAAGGTGACTGGTTTAAGCATGGATGAGATACGAACAAGATCGTTTTTAAAGATCTTGGAAGGAAGAAAGTAAACTAAAAAACAAGGTAATTTTTCAGCTTCTACTTGCTAGGGTGCGATCCTGAATATTTTCCATCCACCTTCTTTTATTTTACTGTATACAATTCTATCGTGTAAGCGATCAGCCCTAGCTTGCCAAAATTCGATTCTATCAGGAATAACCCTATAGCCACCCCAGTTAGGGGGGCGGGGAACTTTGTTATTATTGAACTTTAATTTAATCTCGTTTGCCTTCTTTTCTAAATATTCTCTATCAGGAATTTCCTGGCTCTGTGGAGATGCCCATGCTCCGAGCTGGCTGCCTCTGGGTCTAGATTGATGATACCGGTCGGCTTGATCTTCAAGTACCCTTTCCACCATACCTTCAATTCTTAACTGACGATTTAGATCAGCCCAAAAAAACGATAGGGCAGCAAAACCACTTTGGTCAATTTCTTTAGATTTCCTGCTGTCATAGTTGGTGTAAAACACAAAACCATTACCATCAAATTCTTTTAGCAAGACCACTCTTGATGATGGCCTGCCTTCAGGTGAAATGGTAGAAAGCGTCATGGCCTCATGGAAGGGAATGCCTGTTTTAATTGCATCTTTAAACCACTGGTCAAATTGCAAAAATGGATCAGGATTAACCGTTTTCTCATTTAACCCCTTAATCGTAAACCAATACTTATTAAAGAGCCAAAAAAACCCTCTTTTATTTACCTTAATTTCTTCCATAATGAACCATTGTGTGTGCAAAAGTAGAAAAATGATAAAACAAGACAGTGAATATTCCGTTATAGTATCAAATATTATATATTTGCTTATGGTCAAAAAAGATTTAAAACCGGAAAAGGGAAAATTGTTAATTTCCAAACCATTCCTTCACGACCCCTATTTCAAACGTTCAGTGGTATTTCTCACAGAACATAATAATGATGGTACAGTTGGTTTTATTCTCAATAAACCTGTAGATATCAGCATCAATGAAGCAGTTGATGAATTTCCTGAGTTCAATTCGAAATTATATATAGGTGGTCCTGTTCAACGTGATTCTCTATATTATCTGCACACCATGGGCAATACAATTTGTGATAGTGTTGAAGTTGCCAAAGGAATTTATTGGGGAGGAAATTTTGAAGTTCTCAAGGTTCTGATTGAAAGTAATAAAATTAGCAAAAATGAACTTAAGTTCTTTATGGGTTACTCTGGATGGGACAAAAAACAATTAGAAAAGGAAATGAAAAATGATTCCTGGATCGTTGCACCAGCAAAGATTGAACATATAATTGGAGATGATTCAGAAAATTTATGGTCTAATGTACTAAAGATCTTTGGGAAGGAATATGCTATGCTTGCTAATTTTTCTGAACACCCTTCTTTGAACTAAGGCTACTATATTAGGGATGATTAATCATTTTAATAAGGCTTGAAGTTTTTTGATTACTATACATTTTCTCATCTAGTTTTCTGACCCACGATATTCCGTGAATGGCATTCGTTAGAAAAACTTCATCCGCAGATTTTAGCTTATCCATTGTAATTTCTTTTTCTGTAACAAGCATGCCCTCCATTTTTATTTTTTCAATAACGTGTTCCCTTTGAACCCCTTCTACACATCCTTCAGATAGTAAAGGGGTGGAAAACTCATTATCTTTAACAAGAAAAATATTTGAGCTGATTGTTTCGACAATATTTCCTTTTTCATTCATTAAGACGACATCATCAAAGTCATTTTTGTTTTTATAGATGCCAGCCAACACAAAAACTAATGAATTACTGGTTTTTAAATTGCTCAGGATATTAATGGCCTTTGGAATTTCTTCATAAACACCCAAAGAAACTCCACCATTACCATCATTGCTGTCATTCATTGATATACATTCAATGATGTAGGAAGCACCCATTTTTTGAGGAGCATAAAACCCTCCGCTTTCACGAAAAACAGAAAGCCTTAACCTACAAGTATCATTTATCCTGTTTGCCTTGACGATATCTTGAATATTTTGAGCTAAATTTTCTACTTCAAACCGAGGATCAATATCTAAGCATAAGACAGACATTCCTTTCAGGAGCCTATTAATATGCAGAGGCATTAATAAAGGCTGCCCATCAAAATATTTTATGGATTCAAATAGGCCATCTCCATACCTAAAGCTTCTGTTATCAATTTCCAAGCGAAAGGCATCATAAGAGATGCTTGTTCCATTATAGCATAAAAACTCCATCTAAATCTAAAACTAGCACTTCATGTGCTTTATTGGTCTTATTAAACAAATACTATTATTTATGTTGTCAGATTATATTAAGTCCTACGGAATCACTGATAAAAGTTCTAACAAAGAGCTATTAGACTCAATTAGTATTCCGGTAAGCCCTGCGCTGCCACCAGCAAAAATATCGCGATCCTTGTCTCCTATAAAGAAAGAGGATTGTGGATGAATGTCAAATCTTGCAATAGCTTTTTCTACTAGTAAGCTATTAGGTTTTCTGCACAAGCAATTGGTTTGCTCAGGATGATGGGGGCAATAATAAATGCCCTGTATATTGATGCCTGAGTCTTTTAGCTTATTAGTAAGAAAATCATGGATGTTTTTAACATGCCTATGTGTGTAGATCCCTTTGGATATCCCACTTTGGTTCGTAATAACAAAGAGTAAATATCCTTTGCTCTGAAAATTAATTAATGCTTCAATAACACCGTCATTGATAACAAAATCTTTCAGATTAAAGGTGTATTCTCCTCTTTCAAAGTTGATAACCCCATCTCTATCTAAGAAAACTGCTTTTGCCATTATCTGTAAAAAAAACCTAGCTCAATTAATTTCTTATAAAAATAGTGATATATTTATATTTTTCAATCAATCACCCTGGCACTTAAAATACTGAGGGTATTCTAATATAGGGTTTTTGATTCTAAGTGCTTAGCAAAATCCTGGTTAATGACAAATCCAAGAAATAAAATCTAAAAAAGAAACATGAACTTATATTTGAAATGGCACTAAATACTGGTATTGTTTTTGTAATTTTATATCGAAAGGTTTTATTCGTATTTTAGTAGTCCATGAAAAATATATTGTTGGTATTGTTAGCACTTCTTTTCTCAGGTATGCTGTTCGCCCAGAAATCTGCTTTTGCCTGGTATTTTGAAGGAAACAAGATGCTTTTCAGGAAAGATTATCCTGCAGCGATCGAAGCTTATGATAAGGCAATATTGCTTAATCCAAATGCAGATTATGCCTGGTTCAATAGAGGTAATGCAAAGTTTGAACAAGTAAATTATAAAAGTGCCAGGCTAGATTATAATAAGACGATTTTATTAAACCCTGAATATGCAGAAGCATTTTATGGCAGAGGACTATGCAAAATATTTATGGGTGACCAAGACGCTGGATGTAAAGACCTTAAGAAAGCGGATAGGTTTGGCTTTAAGCCAGCTAAAGATGCCATTAATGAGCATTGTAGAAAGTAGCATTTTTTTGGCATAAGGCAACCAAATTATATTGTCTGCCGACTTAATATTAAACTATGACTATGTTGAGAAATAAGAAATCTATCCTGGTATTTGCAGTATTAGCGCTTTTCATGGCGTCTTCTTGTGCACAGGACAAATATGTGTGCGGATCTAAAGGTGACCATAAAAAGAGATCTTCTACTTCAAGGAAGATGGCTCCTTCAATGACAAACAAGCGCTAAGTAACAAAAGATTGCCTTTCTGGATTTAGCGTATATCCTGAAAAGGATCTGCAAGGATTTTAGTTTTCCAGATATAAAGGTCGGAATTCATATTAGCAAAGCGTAATAACCAGATCATCGGTATTAACCATTGTCCCTGCTTTTAGGTTGATTGTATTTACTTTAACATTTGCAGTTGCAGTTATGGTGGTTTCCATCTTCATTGCTTCTATTATAAATAAAGGCTCATTTTTTTTAACCTTTTGATCTTTCTTAACCAATATCTTAGATAACAGCCCCTGTAAAGGTGCACCCACTTCTTCTGGAATGGAAGCATCTGCCTTAGGATTCTCAGTTTTCTCTATGCCTGAGGAATTGTCTTTGACATCAATATTTCTGGTTTGTCCGTTAATCTTAAAGAATACGGTACGCATACCATCCTCATTGGGCATTCCTAATGACAGCAATTTCACAATTATTGACTTACCGGGGGCAATCTCAATTATGGTCTCTTCATTTAATCCCATGCCATAGAAAAAGTTCTTGGTAGGGATCCTTGCAATATCACCAAATTTCAGATGCGCACTCCATGCATCCTTATAAACTTTTGGATATAACATAAATGATAAGAAATCTGTGTACAGCAACTTTCTGTCAAATTTTGGTTGAAACTGTTTTAAAAACGCTTCAAATTCACTTTCCAGGTCAATTGGCTCTAAATGATCATTAGGCCTATTCTTATATGGTATTTTATTTTTCAAAATAATCTTCTGTAGCTTCTTTGGAAATCCACCTACAGGCTGACCAAGGTCACCAAGAAAATAAGATTGCACAGATTCTGGAAAGGAAATAGAATCTCCCTTTTGTAAAATATCTTCTTTTGTCAATCCATTGGACACCATGTAGAGCGCCATGTCTCCCACCACTTTAGAACTTGGTGTTACCTTTACAACATCTCCAAATAATTCATTTACTTCAGCATAGGCTTCCTTGATTCTATCAAATTTGTCTCCCAAACCAAGTGCTCTTGCCTGGGGCTTCAGGTTTGAGTATTGCCCGCCAGGAATTTCATGCTTAAAGACTTCTGCAGTTCCCGCTTTTAATCCAGATTCAAAAGGATAATAATATTCCCTGATATTCTCCCAATAATTTGAATAAGCATTTAATGATTTAATATCAAAGTCATGGTTTCTTGGATGAAAATGGAGCATCTCTACTATTGAGTTGAAATTTGGTTGAGATGTTAAGCCTGACAATCCCCCTAAAGCAACATCTATTACATCCACCCCTGCTTCAATAGCCTTTAAATAGGTAGCAGATTGGATGGATGAGGTATCATGAGTATGTAAATGGATTGGGATATTAACCGTATCCTTAAGTGCTGTCACCAACTCTGATGCAGCATATGGTTTCAACAAGCCGGCCATATCCTTTATTGCCAAGATGTGGGCACCTGCATCTTCGATTTGCTTGGCAAGTGTTAAATAGTACTTTAAAGAATATTTTTTTCTGGATACATCCATAATATCCCCTGTATAGCAAATTGCCCCTTCTGCTAATCCACCAGTTCTTTTTCTCACATATTTAATGCAAGGTTCAATATTCTTCATCCAATTTAATGAGTCAAAAATCCTGAACAAGTCGATACCGGTTTCCCAGGATTTCTCTACAAATGATTCAATTAAATTATCAGGATAAGCTGAGTATCCTACCCCATTTGACCCACGGATAAGCATTTGAAGCAGGATATTAGGCATGGCAGTTCTAAGATCTGATAGCCTTTTCCAGGGGTTCTCCAGCAAAAATCTAAGACAAACATCAAAAGTAGCACCACCCCATACTTCCATGCTGAATGTTTGAGGATGATTTTTTGCATAACTTTCGGCAACATTAAGCATATCATATGTTCTCAACCTGGTTGCAAGCAAAGATTGATGTGCATCTCTCATGGTTGTATCCGTATATTGGATCTTCTTTTCTTTCAAAAGCCAATCCGAAAACTTTTCTGGGCCTAGCTTTGTCAACTTATCTTTTGTGCCTTTTGGGTATGGGCCATACGGTTCATATTCTGGAACTTCTGGAACCGTAAATTGCCTTGACTTGTCAACCACCTTAACATCTGGATTTCCGTTAACAATTACCTCACCTAAATACTTAACAGCTTTTGTAGCCCTGTCCAAACGTTGATCAAATTTAAAGAGCGAGGGGTGATTTTGAATAAAACTCACCTTGGCTTTACCTTTCCTAAGCTCATTATGATTTACAATGTTTTCTAAAAACTGAATATTGGTTTTCACACCTCTAATACGAAACTCTTTCAGAGCCCTATCCATTTTCCGGCAGGCACCGTCTAAGGTTCTAGAATGTGCAGATACCTTTACCAATAAAGAGTCAAAGAAAGGACTCACCTTAACACCCAGGTAGAGGCTTCCTACATCCAAGCGAATTCCAAAACCAGCAGCACTTCTATAGGTAACTATTGTCCCATAATCAGGACGAAAATCATCTTCAGGGTCCTCTGTTGTAATTCTGCACTGAATGGCATAACCATGGATTTGTACTGAATCCTGGCTATCTAATTTTATTTGCTTGTCAGACAGTTTATATCCACCTGCAATAAAAATCTGGGTCTTAATAAGGTCAATACCAGTAATCATTTCGGTAACAGTATGTTCCACTTGTATCCTTGGATTAACCTCAATAAAATAAATATTGTCTTGGTTGTCCACCAAAAATTCTACCGTTCCAACATTGTTGTATTTCACGGCTTTTGCTATTTTAGTGGCATACTTATATAATAGCTCCTTAACTTTTTGCTTAATTCCAAATGAAGGTGCAATTTCTACCACCTTTTGATATCGCCTTTGTACCGAGCAGTCTCTTTCAAAAAGGTGTACAATATTTCCAAAATGGTCACCAACAATTTGAACCTCTAAATGTTTAGGGTTTTCTACAAATTTTTCCACGAATAATGTACCATCACCAAAAGCGTTTTTAGCTTCACGTTCAGCTTCCTGGAAAGCATTTTTAAACTCTGAAGGCTCTCGAATTATTCTCATACCCCTACCCCCACCTCCTGATGCAGCCTTTAGCATCACAGGA
>DTSC01000161.1 GCA_012965625.1 Flavobacteriales bacterium
TCATCAAAGGTGCCCGTACCAGAAGTTGTCCAAATTCCACCTGTTGAACCAGTAACCGAACCGGCAAGCGTTGTAACAGCATTGTTAGCACATACTGATTGATCAATTCCGGCATCTGCTATGGGTGCAGGGGATATTGTAATTATCATAAAGTCCATATCGGGATTGCAAGGACCATTACCCGTTGTGGTAAGTGTAAGCGTAACCGTTCCTGCAACAATGTCAGCAGCGCTGGGAATGTAAATTGCATTGAGCAAGGTGAAATTATCAAAGGTGCCCGTACCAGAAGTTGTCCAAATTGCACCTGTTGAACCAGTAAACGAACCGGCAAGCGTTGTAACAGCATTGTTAGCACATACTGTTTGATCATTTCCGGCATCTGCTATGGGTGCATCGGCTACGGTGACACTAGCACTTGAAGTATTGGATCCACAACTATTTGTACCCGTAACACTAACGGATCCGGAACTGGAACCGAAATCAACAGTAATGCTGCTCGTTCCGGCACCTGAAGCTATCGAGGCTCCTGAAGGCACAGACCAACTGTAGGAATCAAAGCTCGTTGGCAATGAAAATACGGCCCCGGATTCATTTTCACATACAGACGTTGGTCCCGAAACTGACCCAATTGAAGGAAGGTCAAGTACGCCAGAAACACTTAAAACAAATGCCCCTTGAGAGAATGCTGACCAACCCTCAATATGAATGTAATAGGCGCCAGGTGTAAGGAATGCACTTACACTTGATTGTAGCCCACAGGCATCATCATTCAATGCGATTAATGAGCCGCTACACGCTCCCGTTGCCAAATAGAGATAGGTATCCCATGATGCGCCTCCACAAGTAGTAAATGTATAGGATCCTGCACAAGAGATGTTAACTTCATAGATGCGATCTTCAGATGGACGGACGCTGCAGTCATCACAAGCGCCGACAGTTGTGCCCGAAATTGTGAATGGACCGGAGTAGTTAAAGCTCCCATCAATTCCCCCAGGTGGTGGAATACAAGGACAAGTAATAGAAACCGTCCCTGAGCTGGCAGAGGTGTTCTCATCATCTATTAATAAATAATACGTTACCCCAGCTGTCAAATTCACAGTAACCGTTCCAGAGGTATAGATATCATCTAAAAAAGTCCAGCCGGAAGAGCTGCAAGAACCTGATTTGATGAACAAATCTACATAGTAACCGCTATTGGTCACCGAAATGGTATATGCACCGGTCAACGGAGCTGTAAATGAGTATACCTGTTCTTCCCCGGGGGTTCCCCAAGGGCCAGGTGGATTCCATGCACCGGCACCATTTAAGCTAAAGGTTCCTGTACTTCCACATGTCAGGGAAGAAATACTATTACAGGGATTTACAGCCGGCGCACCTGTAACGCGAGTAGCTTTTAACCACATACAACTACTTTGGTTTCCGCAAGGCCACCTGTCTATTAGCACACGTACAGGGTTTCCATTGGAAGTGAACTGTACCTTGGATTGAAGCCCGCAATAGTCATCGTTATAGGCAACAGCTGCCCCGGTAACAGCATCGTATACACTAAGCTGGGTATCAAAAGAATAGTCTCCGCATGTTTCAAAACTATACACAGAACCAGCCTGCATATTGTAAACATATCTATATTCCCCGCCATACAAACAATAGGATAGAATTACCGTTACCCCTACTGTAGTAGGTGCTGAAGATGACCCATACTGTACATTATTATTAGGACACTGCGCATTAATTTGTCCGCTACAAAATAAAAAGCTGAACAATAATGCTATTTTCGATAGGTTATATTTTGCTTTCATAACTTTTTATTTTTTAATTGTTGTTTGGTTAACAGTCCTTCTTTCTTTCTTTTCATCTTCCGTCATGACCTCATTAGGAGATGGATTGCTCATTGTAGCGTATTTAGCTTGATTGTTGTTGATCCAAACTTGCTTTTTTTGAGCGTAATTCTGATCATCCAGCATCTTGTCGCCAGTCTTGACGTACACTGGAAAACTCTCGTCATAAGGAAAAATATAAACCGCATCTTTTGTCTCTGTTCTTTTGGGTTCAACTAATGCTTCCTCAGCTTTAAACCATTCCTCTTTATCCGTTTTAGAATTGAATTCGGGAACTGGTCCACTTTGACTACTTTCCAACCATATCTCTTTATCCGTTTTAGAATTGAATTCTGGAACCAGATCAATCTGGCCACCTTGGTTGATGTATTCCTCCGCTTAGTTTCATCCTCGTAATTCTGTTTAGTTTTATCCTCGTTGAAAACTTGCGCCCATAGGGCACTGCTAAAGAGGAGCCCCAGAACCAGGGATAGTAACATCTTTTTTCTGTATGTTTTCATAGTGCAACTGTTTGGTTAATTAGTGAGTGATTAATTAGGATTTATAGTACTTAAATTCGATGAGCACACAATAAACTTCGGCGTAATGTTACAACCGCATATATGAATAAAGACGATTTTATTGTAGGCATGGTGATGAACTTATTGTAGGACAAACACCTACATGGCAGATTTCAGGCATAATTACAATAGGCAAGCCAATCAAGAACAAGCGCATAATGGAAAAGAGCTCATTATCAGAATCAATCCACTGTGCATTCAAGGTAATCGTTAGCTAACCATTAATCATCAACGGTAAGGATCGACGGTGGACTGATCTTCGGCTTATTTGATGTTCCGAAGAAAAGATCAGAATTGATTAGTAAGGTTAAAACTGACTGAAACAGCTCCTCTATAATTAAGTCGTAAGAAATAAGTAGCAGCCTATCGAATTAAGGTAACGTGGCCAACGTATTGGTGGGGAACATTGTTTCCGGTGTCCCTGGTTTTAATTACCCATATATAAACATCTTCCTGAGCAACGTTAGATCCCTTATTGGCCCGTCCATCCCATGGCAGATTATAGTCTTCCGTCTTGAAAATCTGATCTCCCCAGCGGTCATATATAAACATTTCGAATTCTTCGCTATCAATGCCCACTCCCTTGGGGAAGAAATAATCATTGTAACCATCACCATTAGGTGTAAACGAAGTAGGCACAAATAGAATATATGATCCTTCAATTACAATAATTTTAGTGATAGAGTCCTTACATCCATTCGCATCAGTAATAACCAGCTCCACAAAGAATGTACCTGTATCTTCATATATATGTATAGGATCTGTCATTGTACTATTGCTGCTATCGCCAAAGTCCCAGGCAGATCCCAAGATAAGTGGATCAGGTAAAGAGAGGTTGGCAAAGGTCACTGCAGGGTTAAACAAGTTCGTTGGATTGGGGGTTGCATCAAAATCAGCTACCGGTACATCTGGACTCAAACCAATGGTAATGGTAGTGTTTTCTGTACAACCCGTTGCACCGATAACCGTGACTGAGAATGTACCCTGGCACAACCCGGTAGCGGTAATGTTGGTCTGTGAATTAGGGTCGCTCCAGTTGTACGTATATGGCGGAGAGGCTGAGGTAGTATTCAAAGTGGATGTTCCATCGCAGACACCTACACACATAACGGGCGTACCCACAATTTGATCTATTATTTGGAGTGGTTC
>DTSC01000162.1 GCA_012965625.1 Flavobacteriales bacterium
GAACAAGAGAAAATCTATCAACAACATTCTTATTTTTGAGAAAACCCTGCACAACATTATAAAAATGAATATATTCAGCTAAAACCTCAGGATTTTCTATTAACTGAACGGCCTTGCCTGTTTTTCCAGCCGAAAAAAGAGTGACTTTATTCAGAGTTTCTTCATCACAGTCAGGGAAAAGATCGGTCATTTTTTTTGATAAATATGAATAAGAAACATTGTTAAAGCGAATGGTTCTAACCCTAGAAAGAATTGTGGGAAGGATGAGACTTGAGTTATTAGTAGTCATAATAAAAACAGTGTTTTCAGAAGGTTCTTCCAGGGTTTTTAAAAAACTATTTGCAGCTTCTACCGTCATGCGTTCAAGTCTCTGAATTAATAAAACCCTATACCTAGATTGCCTAGTCATACCAAGTTGTTCAATAATCTTTCTAATAGTAGAAATTTTGATAGACTCTTTATCGTCATTAAGCTCGAGAACATCTATGTGACAACCTTTTTCAACCTGTTTGCATTCTTTACACTTATGACAAAAGTCATTTTTACACTGTAAAATCCCTGCCATTTTTCTAGCAACAGTAGACTTCCCTACGCTATTTGGACCAAGCAACAAATAAGCATGAGCAAGGTTGCCAGAACTTATATCTTTTTCGATTCTTTCCAGCTGTTTTTCGTGTCCAATTATAGACCAGTTATATTTCATATATCTTGTTTAGAGTTTAGCTTGCCAAACCTTCTCCTGTCTTACAAGCAGTTTTTTTGAGTCTTCAGGAAAAGCCATTATTTCTTTCACAAAACGCTCAAGCCTTACACGATTTTGGGATCCTTTAACCAAAATCACATCGTCTTTTTTAATTTCTTTTTTAAAGAATTCAGCAGCATCTTTGGCAGTTTTAAATTTAAATACAAATTTTTCCTCAAGACCTTTTTCTATAGCCTTCTCTGCAAATAATTCTGCTAAATTGCCAACAGTAATTAAGAGATCTGTGTATTTAGGTATTATTTCCCCAATCATTTTGTGTAGCTTCTCTTCCTCGCTTCCTAGTTCGTTCATATTTCCTAAAACAGCCACCTTTCTTTTATCCGCCCCTGCTTCCTTTAAAATTTCTAAAGCCTCTTTAAGAGCAGAGGGGGAAGAATTATAAGAACTATCTAAGATGGTGGCATCATTTATTGCTGGAATAATAGACATGCGGCCTGGTGGCAAATTAAATCTTGATAGTGCCGAGAGAGTATTTTCAATTTCCATTCCCAGTTCTATTCCACAAATAATTGCAGGCAACAAAACGTATATTTGATATTTACCCAAAACAGGAGAGCTAACTTCATACCTGTTTTCCTTGTTGTGTAAAATAAAATTAGTACCATCAATAGAGCTGTTTATACGACTTGCCCAATAGCTAGCTTCTTTGTTTTTTCCAAAGCTAATGACGTTTTTCTTACTCCTGCTTTTTATTAAGTTTTCCAAGAAGTGGTTGTCTATATTCAGAATTGCTGTTCCGTCTTCCTTAAGGGCATCAACAAGTTTTCTTTTTTCTTCGAAAATTTCTTCCAGGCTAGAAAATTGCCCCTCATCCAAATGTACTGAGAAAATGTTTGTCATTATAACTATGTCAGGGCTAATAACAGAAAGTAAAAAATCCATATCTCCTGGGGCGTCTACGCCAAGCTCCAAAAGTAAAACCTCACTATGGTCAGTCATAAAGGAGTGAACAAGGCCTTTCATTAAATACCAAGTCCACTTTGTTGCAGAAGAAAAGCCACTATCAATATCTAAAATAGTTAATAATAATCCAAAATCTGAATTCATGCTTTTTTGACTATATTTAACCTTAAATTGAGAGTTTAGGACGGCATAAATAGCATCTTTTGTGCTGGTTTTTCCCACAGAGCCAGTTACAGCAATAATTTTGCCTTTAAATTTTTTTAACCTCTTTTTTGCAAGCCTTTTTAAGGTAAAAAGAACAAGCTTCTTTAAAGTTTTTTTCATAAAATAGCTTAAGCCCGGCAAATACTAGCACAAGCTTGTACACAAATCGAGCAGAAAGAAGACAATAAAAAGCTTGCAAAATATAAAAAAATCGCTAAGTTTAAGGCAATCTTATAAATAAACTATGGCAATGAAAAAATTCTTTATTTTTACATTAATAATAACAAGCATTTTCAGTACAGCTTGTACAAAAAAAACTGACAACAATAATTTAACCACAACAGATATGGAAACAGCAGTAGAAACAACAATGCAAACCCAACCTCAAACAGGAGACACTATTGCATTAATGAAAACAAACATGGGAGAAATAAAAATTCTTCTTTATACAGATTTAGCACCAGAAACAGCAACTAATTTTACAGAGCACGCAGAAGCAGGAAGATATGACGGGGTTATTTTTCACAGAGTAATCGAGGATTTTATGATTCAAACTGGAGACTTTGAAAACATGAACGGAACAGGTGGATACAGCTATAAAGGTGCAGGTACATCTTTAGATGATGAATTTGGAGAAGGTCTTACACATCTAAAAGGTGCTTTATCAATGGCAAATTCAGGGCCAAACACTGGAGGTAGCCAATTTTTCATAGTACAAAACGAAGATGGTACAGATTTCCTTGATGGGAAACATGCAATTTTTGGCTTTGTTTATGAAGGCCTAGATGTTATAGACGACATTGCGGCAGCAGAAACAGTATATCCAGACAAACCAGTAAAAGATATTACTATCGAAAGCATCGAAATCTCAACATACTAATGGCTCAGGCAAAACTTAGGATAACAGGTGTGGTTCAGGGCGTCTTTTATAGAGATAGCGCTAGAAATAGGGCAATAGAGCTAAATTTAAAAGGCTACGCTAAAAACATGCCCGATGGCAGCGTAGAATCTGTTGTTCTTGGTGAAAAAGAAAATATAGAAAAATATGCAAAATGGTGTGAGGAAGGATCATCATCTGCGACGGTAGAAAGTGTCAATATTAGCTGGATGGAAGAAGATATTAGTTTCGAAGGTTTTGAAACTAATTAAAGTTCGCAGGTTTCTAGCATCAAAGCTTGAACAGTTTCCATACCCCCTTTGCTTGTGGTTGTTTCATGCTCTGAATGGATCAAGGCATCTTCATAGGTATCTGTATTAGAAATTGAGCTAAAGTTGGAAACGTCCCAATTGCTACAAGGGAATATATTTAAATAATTTCCATAGCTGCTTTCGCAATAACCCTGTTTTAGAGTAATAGATTTGGCAGTAAGAGGTGGAATTACTGTTCCATCTGTCATTGTATATCCGCCCAACCAAAGCATAATATTTTTAAAGGCATTACTGCTGTCATCTCCACCCATAACAATAGAAATATCTATCTCAGGAAAATCGCGATCATTAGCTGAAACAAAAAAGCTATCTTCTAACATTGCATCATCCATTTCGCTATTGAAGCAATAATCATAGTCACAATTATTTTCGTTAATACCCTCAGTATGTACGCAGGAAACAGATAAAGGTGTTACCCCCATAGCTTTTTTTACACTTAAGTCAAAATACTCTTCTGGACG
>DTSC01000163.1:0-10511 GCA_012965625.1 Flavobacteriales bacterium
CAATGAAAACTTAGATGGGAACCAAACAGGTTTTAGCTGAACTGAAATATTTTGGTCATTAAAAAACTCCAAGTAAAAAGGAAGCTCCATCCTAATAAGCTATACTACATTATTGATGTATTAAAAAGGTCTTGTTTTAAAGATGATACACACTTTCAAAAACTAAACATCAGCCGATTTAAAGAACTGATCAATCAGCTTGAGTTGTGGGCAAATGATTCAATGAGAATTAACAAAGGCAATTCCTCCTCAGAAAAAGCACTTATTCCTGTTTTTTTTGAAAAAATTGACAAGCTTATTGAAAATGACCATACGCTTTCAGAAATCGAAAAAAAGAAAAAAACATTGTATTGCAGAAAAATGGGCGCAAAAATGCTTGATTCAATTCAAGAATCAAAAACAAGAGAGAAAGCGCTCTTCAATTTTATGAAAATGCCAATAGAGTTTATTGTGGCAGAAATGACACGTGGAAATGTTGAAATGCTCAATGCCCGGTTTCTACAGGAAGTTTAATTGTTTTAAAGACCATCAAAAAAAACCTCTTATATATCGTTCTTTTCTTGATCTCAGGTTTTTTGACCTTGTTTTCTACAGCATCCGTTGGCAATATAAAAGATTTTTCGCAGACTGCTTTTTATGTACGTATCGCATTTTCTTTAATCTCCTTGCTCCTGGCATTCAAGCTAATTCTCCTTTTAGCAATAAGTCCAACCCCAGATAGGGTGAAAAAATATCTCTCCTTGTTGCTCTCCTTGTTATTATTGTTTTTTGGAGGAGATTTAGGATTTATGTTTGTCGCAAGAAGCTTTGGAACAAGCTATCCATTGGCAGACCAAAATTGGATGCGAAAGTATTGGAACCCAATAAATAGCTACGGATATAGGGCAAATCCAATTAAGGTAGAAGATTCTAAATTAAAAACAAATATCCTTGTTCTTGGTTCTTCATATACTGCAGGGGATGGCGTTGAACAAATAAAGGACAGATACTCAAACAAGCTTCAAGAAATGCTTCCGGAAGAATACTTAGTACATAATCTGGGAATGTGTGGGTCAGAAGCCATGGATGCTTATAATCGACTAATGGCATATCCGGTAAAACCAGACATGCTTATTTTTGCGCACACTACAAAGAGTATCAAAGGAGTGTCAGAAAACAATGCTGAAACCAAAACAATAAATTTTAGAATTGATAATGATCTAAATCCATTATCAAGATATCTTGTGCAAAATTCTTATTTGCTGAATTATGTGTTTTGGAAATTCTATGCGCCAAGCAAGCTCAGTGAAAAAAATCTTGCCAATTTTGAAAATAATGCCATTTTTTATTATTTGCAGAGCGAAAAAATAGCGGCACATTTAAATAATCTGCAAAAGTTTATTAATTATACTGATGTTAATAATATTCCTTTAATTGTTCTTGCTTTTCCAGCTATGAATGAAGGTATTGCATTTTCCAAAGTGATTGTTTGTGATCCAATTGAAAAGTTTTTTATTCATAAAAACGTGCCTTTTATTGGAGTGTATGAGCTAGTAAAGGATATCCCATATACAGAAAGAGCAGTCAATAGCACTGATGCTCATCCCGGAATTATTGTTCACCGTTTAATTGCGGAAAAGCTTTATGAAACGTTTAAAGAAAATCACTTTATTAACTAATCTTCTATGGTTTCAATGTTTCAAGATGTTTGGAATTTCCTCCGTGAAAGGAAGAAATGGTGGTTGATGCCTATCATTATTGGATTGTTGATACTGGGTACATTAATCTTTGTAGAAACCGGAAGTGCTTTAGCACCATTTATTTATACAATCTTTTAGGATTATACTTTGGCAAAGAACCCCTACCATTTCATTCTTCTTATAATAACAAATTTACTTGTAATCTTATTTGTTATAGAACTTGGCCTAAGGGTTTATTCCAGCTTTTTTATTGTATATGACCTGGAAATGCACAAATATGCAATTGAATTAAAGAGAATAAGCAATACTTCCGGACTCATTCATGAACATATACCTAATGCAAAAGCTAAGCTTATGAATGTAGGTTTTAATATTAATTCTATGGGATTTAGAGATGATGAGATTTCTCTGGGAAAAAACCCTGATCAATATAGAATAATGGTCCTTGGCTGCTCAAATACTGTTGGCTGGGGTGTGGAACAAGAAAATGTGTTTACAGCGCTTATTGAAAAGAAATTAAATAAAACAAAATTTCCTGTGGAATATCAGGTAATTAATGCCGGTGTTGGGAATTACAATACATTGCTTGAATCAATTCAGATAAAGGACAGAATCCAGCATCTTGACCCCAATATGGTTATTCTGCATTATTACATAAATGATGCAGAAATTATTTTGAATGAAGATGTGGGGTTATTTATACGGAGTTCTTACCTTTTTGCATTTTTAAAAAATCGCCTAAAGTATCATAAATTTAAAAGAGAGTATCAGAATTTGGGCAGCTATTACCTGCAACTATATGAAACAGATTCAGAGGGTTGGCTTTCAGCACAAAATGCCTTTCTTGATATAAAAGAAATTTGTCGCAAGAATGATGCAATCTTGCTAGTTGCTTTACAACCTGACCTCCATAACATTTCCCGAGAAAGTGGACAACACAAATGCCATAAAATCATCACCTCATTTTTAAGTGATCATAAAATAAGCTATCTAGATCTAATTGACTCCTATAGAACTAATGTAAAAGAAGATATTAAAAGTTTGTGGGTTCACCCGAATGATGCTCACCCTAATATTGAAGGTCATAGAATTATTTTTGAGGCTTTATCCCCTGTGCTTGACTCGATACTCCACAAATTCCAATAACAGAACAAGATTTCTTATCTTTACCAAGACAATCATACCGTATGATCTCCAAAGTTAAATCTCAAATTACAAAGATCTTTGCCACAACTAATGGGAAAACAGTAAACGCTGGGGTTTTGAACAATAAATTAATTGGACAATATAATCTTTCCAGGAAAAACGGACCATATGATTCTTTATGCAATGCACCTTTAACAAATATGTATTTTGGCAATAAGGGTAAAGTAAGTGCCTGTTGCTTTAACCGTACTCACCTGCTTGGCTCTTATCCTGAGATGAATATTAAAGATATTTGGAACAGTACTAAGGCTAATGAACTAAGGCAACTGCTAAAGGAAAACAACCTTTCCTCAGGTTGTCAGTCATGTGCATCACTAATAACAAAAAGAAATTATGATGGAGTGGTTGCAAAAAACTATGATGAATTACCTATTAAAAGAGATTACCCTTCAAAGCTAGAATTTGAGCTTTCTAATACCTGTAATCTGGAATGCAAAATGTGTTTTGGTGAATTTTCTTCTTTGATTAGAAAAAATAGAGAGAAAAAGCCTCCAATTGCAACTCCTTATGACAAACATTTTGTTCAACAGATTGAGGAGTTCATCCCGCATATAGAAAGCACTCGTTTTTTTGGTGGTGAACCTTTTCTGATTGACCTATATTATGATATTTGGAACCTGATAATAAAGCTCAATCCATCCTGTCAAATCGTAGTTCAAACAAATGGAACAGTATTGAACAATAGGGTGAAAAATTTACTGTCCAGGGGTAATTTTAAAATAAATCTTTCCATTGACTCTTTTGTTAAAGATTCCTATGAATCTATAAGAGTGAATGCAAAATATCACAAGGTCATGGAAAACATACAATACTTCAATAATTATTGTAAGGACAAAAACACCAACTTAGGAGTTTCGGCATGCCCACTCACAACAAACTGGAAAGAACTTCCGGAAATGCTAAAGGCTTGCAATAATCTTGATGCCTTCATTTATTTTAATGTTGTTTGGTATCCAAAAGAGTTATCCTTAAGTCAATTACCATCCAAAAAACTACAAGAGATTAATTCCTATCTTGCTAAATTTCATTTTCCTGATGAAACAATGGTACAAAAGAGCAACTTGCAACATTATAATGATTACAACAATCTGATAAAAGGGTGGGCGAATATAGCTGCTGAAAAAGAAAAGAAACAACGGAAGAATGCAAAATCTCTTGCCAAGAAAGAACGGATTTTAGAAAAAAAGTTGGAAAATATTTCAGCCGTGCACTTAACTGCCCTATTCAGTAAAAAAGTGAAATTCACTTTTGAAAAATCTAATAACCCTGCACAGGAGAAGCCTCTAAATATATTAGACGGCTACTTAGATAAAACAAACATAGTATTTAGTCGATTCCCGCATGATATACGATTCAAAAAAACTATCAACACCTTAATTGAAGAACCCGATTTTGAAACTGTTTTAGACGTTTTAGATAATGAAACAGAAGATCAGATTTACAATCGGGTAAACGAATTATATCAACAAGAACATCATTCAAAATAACAATTTGTCTTGCAGTTTTTTGAGGAAATAAAGGAGAATATTATTAGTAGGATTGGAAACGCTCGGGTGAAAAATCAATTTGGGGGTACACAGGTGATGCATCCAGACAATACCGATAAACATGATCATCCTTTGCCCCCGGAAATAATTAAAGAATATAATATTGCAAGACCGCGAAAACAAAAACTCCTCTGTTACGCACCTTTTAAAAACATCTATTTTGGAATGGACGGATCCGCTAGTGCTTGTTGTTATAACCGAACGCAGGCTTTTGACAAATATCCAGATAAAAACATCCATGAAATGTGGTTTGGTGAAGAAGCCGATAAATTGAGAGATTATATAAGATGTAACGACCTTTCATTGGGTTGTGAAGGTTGCAAGTATCTATTGGAAGCAAAAAACTATACAGGAGTTCAAGCAATGTATTTTGATCATTACCCTGTTAACCGAAACAACTACCCTTCTGTTATGCAATTTGAACTTTCTAATGTTTGTAATCTGGAATGCACAATGTGTACTGGGGAATTTTCGTCATCAATCAGGAAAAACAGAGAAAAACTGCCACCAAAACCTAGTGTTTATGATGATGGATTTATTGAGCAGTTAAGGGAATTTATACCTCATTTATCCTATGCAAAGTTCTATGGAGGGGAGCCGTTTCTTATCGAAATTTATTATGCGATTTGGGACTTAATGGCAGAGATTAATCCTAACATTACTGTTGAAATCCAAACCAACGGGACTATTATGAATAACAAGGTTGAAAAAGTGTTAAACGAATTAAAATGCAACATCAACATCTCCATTGATTCTCTTAAAAAAGAAACCTACGAGTCTATTAGGGTAAATGCCAATTACGAAAAGGTGATGCAAAATATTGAGGCTTTTTCAAGTTTCCGAAAAAAACGCGGAACCAGAATTACCGTTTCTATGTGCCCAATGCGCACAAATTGGCAAGAATTACCTGATTTTGTTGATTATTGCAATGCGAATAAGGCCAGTTTGTTCTTTCATATGGTGTGGAAACCTGAACATTTAACATTATGGAATCTCGATTCTGATTCTTTAAGCAATATTCTGTCAGCCCTTTCAAAATGGTCCCATCCGAATAAAACAGCTATAGAAAAAAAGAACCGAAGGCAATACATCAACTATTTACAGCTTATTGAAAAATGGTTGACAAATGCAATTATAAGAGAAAAAGACCTTAAATTAAAAGAACTTGAAACCCGTAAAAAGGCGCTAATTGAAAAAGAAATAGAAATAGAAAGTAAAAAAAAAGCAATTCACTTTAAGCCAATTATTGAAAAATTTGGTGCCCGACAAGCGCTTTTGAATGAGCTTGCATCGCACATGAAAAATACATTATTGATAAATGAAACGGAGATAAAGCTAAAAACGGAACAGTTTCAGGCACAAATTACTTGGATGGTCAATAAATTGCCGAATAATATAAAAGCGGATGACCTTTTTGAATCATTGCTTTCAAATAGACCTGTTGAAAATATTTTGATGGAGCTGGAAAAAGATGATAGGGAGAAACTCCTTGAAATTGCAATAATTTATAACCGAAAAATTGAGTTCTCAAAAAAATAGCCTTGTATTATTGATATTTATATAACCACAAAATGAAGAGAATATTAATTACAGGAGCGGCAGGTTTTATTGGATATCACATGGTTAGACATTTAAGCAATCAGGGAATGGAAGTGGTTGGCTTAGATAATATCATTCCTTTTCCAGAGCATAATTTTAAAAATGAGAGACTCAAAGCTTTGGGGCTAAATGTTGAAAATTTATCCTATGGAAAAACGGTCAATTCAAAAACTCATCAGTTTATTAAACTTGATTTGAATGACTCAAAAAAACTTGAACTTTTGTTTAAAAAAAACCATTTTGATTTCGTGCTTCATCTCGCTGCACAAACAGGTGTTCGTTATTCGGTAGAAAACCCATTACTTTATATTGACAATAATGTGAGGGCATTTTGTTCTCTTTTAGAATGTTGCAAGAACTTTCCCGTAAAAAATGTTTTCTATTCTTCAAGCTCTTCTGTTTACGGATTAAATGAATCATATCCATTTAAAGAAACTGAGCCAACAGATCTTCCATTGTCTGTTTATGCAGCCAGTAAAAAATCAGATGAATTATTAGCACATTCTTATTCTTGTCTTTATAAATTACCAACAACCGGTCTGAGATTTTTTACTGTATATGGTCCCTGGACAAGAACAAATATGGCAGTATTCCTTTTCATTAAGGCCATTTACAACAAAACTCCAATTAACCTCTTTAATAATGGTGAAATGTATAGGGATTTTACTTATGTCGGGGATGTGGCACAAGCAATTAGTTGTTTAATTGACATCCCATATGTAAACAATAGAGACACTCCTTTTGAAATTTATAATGTAGGGAATCAGACACCAGTTAAAACTATTGAGCTAATATCTACAATTGAAAAGGCTTTTGGGAAAAAAGCCATTATCAATACAAAACCACTGCAAGTGGGAGATATGATAAAAACCTATGCAGACACAAGCAAATTGTATAAAAAGATCAATTTCAAGCCAGACACAAATATAAAAAAGGGCATTGACTTAACCGTAAAATGGTACTTAAACCATATTGAAAAATGCGAAAAAACATATTTGTTTTCGTAGCTTGCGGGGATGATGTTCACATTAAAACCCTGAACTATTCTCTAGCACATCTCAAACACTTTTCAAACTATGAAATCATAGTAATTTCTGATTTTTCTAGAAACACATTAAGGATTAACCACGATAATGTATTAGATGTAGAAACACCAAAAAAATTTAATAACCATCAGGCAAGTATTTATTTGAAAGTTGGGCTTCATAAGTTTCTTGATTTAAATAACAACTACTGTTATTTAGATAGTGACGTAGTGGCAGTTAGCTCAAAAGTAAATGAGGTTTTCAAGCATTTTAAAGCGCCGATTGTCTTTGCTTCAGATCATTGCAGTATTGCACAGTTCAGTCCGAATGCAATTAATTGTAATTGCCTTGAAAAAAGGAATCAAGTTGTATCAGAACTTCAAGCTTTAGAAAAATCCCATAAAGAACATTTTGATAAATTAAGAAAAGAACACAATAAAGAATGGAAAAAGTTTATTGTGAATTCTGGTCTTACTGATCAAGCACTTTTTGAAAAGTACAAAGAAGTAATTAGAATTTGTGAGGAATTTGGGTTAAGGTTTAATCGACTTACAAACATACCCCTCGTAAAGTTCCTATTATCTCATATTCAACCAAAAAAATTCAATTTTGAATATGAAGTAGAAAAAAATGGCAAGTTTAGGTGGGATAGAAAGAAAAGGTGCATTTATGACATGGACAATAACCTGATATTTGATGACTTTAATAAATTTGATTACAAAAAATACCAATATGTTGATTACTACACTTTCATTAGCCAAAAAACTAATTACAATTGGGATGAAGATAACACGACATGGAGATTCCAGGATGGAAAAGAAGTCTATATTGCCCAGTGTGATCATTTAAAAAATGCTATTAAAAAGAATTTCGGAACATCAATTAGCTCAATTAAATGGAGACATTGGAACGGTGGTGTGTTTTTGTTTAATCAGAACTCTGTCAAGTTTATGGATAAATGGCTTAGCAAAACTTTGGAGGTTTTTAAAGATCCCCATTGGAAAACCAGAGATCAGGGAACACTTATTGCTACAGTTTGGGAGATGGGGCTTCAACAACAAATCAAATTGCCTTCTAATTTTAATTTTTTGGCTGATTCAAATAATGCCAATTTACTTTTTGATCCCGTTCAAGGATTCAGTAGTGATGGATTTCTTACTTCCGTAAAACCATATTTTATACACGTTTATCATAACTTTGGACTAAAAGGTTGGAATGTTTGGGATTATATTGAATCTGCAATTCCATCAAAAGCACACCCTGATTTAAAAACCAATAAAACATTGGTAAGTAAAAACAACAAGGTTATAAATGGTCTTTGGATTGGAAGTAAACTTTCTCAAGTAGAACTTCTTACCATCAAATCTTTTCTGTACCATGGTCATGATTTTCACCTTTGGGTATATGATAAAATAGAAACGGATCTTCCAGAAAATGTTACTATTCGAAATGCAGAAGAAATTATTCCTCGTGAAAATGTGTTTTCTTATGAAAACACTAATCAATTTGGTCACGGGCAAGGTAGTTTTGCGGGGTTCTCAGATATTTTCAGATACAAATTGCTTTATGACCATGGCGGTTGGTGGGTTGATATGGATGTTTGTTGCCTGAAGCCATTTGACTTTAATGAAAACTATGTTTTCCGAACTCATCATCAACTTCTTTCTGTTGGCAATATCATGAAGTGTCCTAAAGGTTCTCCAGTAATGAAATCATGCTATGAAGAAGCAATTCAAACGGTTAATTCAGCAAATACAGATTGGCATAAACCAATAAATATACTTAACCATTACATAAAAAAATTTGACCTGAAATACTACATTAAGGAAATATCAAACCAAGACCAGTGGCATGATATTTATCCATTATTAACAAAAAACAAACACCCTGAGAAGGAATGGTTTGCAATACATTGGGCAAATGAAAATTGGCGAATAAAAAACTTATCAAAATGTGCTTTCCGAGTATCTTCTACCATTAGTGTTTTAATGAACCGATATGATGTTAAACATGAAAAAACCTCTTTTGCTCAGAGGATAAGTTCTAAATTTGCATTCAGCTCTATCTATGCTAAACTAAAAATGCTTAAAACCACGGTAAACTTCTATTTTCTGTTAATCTCTTGGATTATTTCTCTCCTAAAATAAAAAAAAGACTAATTATTTATTCGTTTTGGATATTTGCTCTTGTAAATGTCATTTGTGCCCTTTTTGGCTTATATAGTATCTTTCTCTTGTTGTTGTGTCTATTTGGCATTTTAGGAATATGCGAACAATGCCTTGAAAGATTGAAAATTAATAAAAATACAATACTAAATATTCGTTTGTTTGTTCTTTTGGGTTTTGGAATCGTGTTAATAGCAGAAATATCTTTACGATTCGATAGCACGCTGGATTCCTACATGGAAAAGATGGGTTCCTTGTTTTATATTTCACCATACCATCACCAAATCAAGCCTTCAAAATCATGGATTCATAATCGCAAGCCAAATAGCGAAAAGCATCAAAGTCAGACAGAATATGAATATGAGATTATTTCTAACGATGAAGGGTTACGCGATATAAATCATCCTGTCAATAAAAAAAAGAATGAAATTAGAATAATTGCTCTAGGAGATTCCTTTACAGAAGGTATTGGTGTACGCGACCTTAAAAACACTTGGGTGAAGATTCTCGAACACAATCTTGAAAACCGTTTTGCCGGTAAGACAATTACCATATTTAATGCTGGTGTTTCGAGTAGTGACCCCTTTTTCGAATTTGTATTATTAAAACAAAAATTGCTCAAATACAATCCAGACATTGTTCTAATTTGCATAAATCAATCCGATATTTATGAAACTATTGTAAGAGGTGGTTATGAAAGGTTTATTGAAAATAATACGGTTAAATTCAATACAGCACCTTGGTTTGAACCTGTTTTTGGAATGAGCTATTTAGTCAGATTGTTTTTTGTAAAAATACTTAACCTTGATTGGATGTTTCTCACATCAATAGAACGAATTAACGAAACCGAATTAGCTATTTCTAAGATTGGCCAATGTATCGATGATCTGCAAATGTTAGGAGATGAAAATGGGTTTAAAACAGTAATGATTATCCAGCCTGTAAGTGAAGATTTGGAGATTAATGTAAAAGGGAAGAGTAATATTAAAAACGTGTTCCCAGTAAACTCATCAGTTTTAACATTAGACATGATTAATTTCTTTAAATCAAACAATGTAGGTTGTGATATAGATGACTTTTTTTGGCCAATTGATAGGCATTTTACAAAAAAGGGGAACCTTCTATTTGCTTTTGGCGTAGAGGAATATTTAATGAAATCTGGGGTTCTTGAATAAAAAGATCTTTTAAGTACTAAAATCCTCAATGTACCCATAAATTCTTCTTATCTCCTTTTTCTTTCATTTTACTTGGTTTATGCCTTTTGCCCTTATAATTACCCTAAGACTAGAA
>DTSC01000163.1:10521-12461 GCA_012965625.1 Flavobacteriales bacterium
GGCGTCTTAGAGGTCAGCTTTTGATTAAAAATTAATTAAGCTAAAGACTTTGGAAAAGCCTGGTTCTATTTTATAAAATGAAACCTTGAAGAAATATCCTCGTAAGAGAATAGTTTGTGCCAAGTTCACAAATTTTATGGGAATTTTATTATCTTGCATTAATTATTAACAAATAATGGGCCTTTTATTTTTAAAAAGCAATTATAGAAATTTCGTTGCACATTGTTTTGTCCTTATTATACTTTTAGGTCAATCTGCATATGCGCAATTTTCCACAATCTTTACAGAAGACTTTGAAGGTTGTGGTGTTGCAACATTGCCCATAACATGTGGCCCGAATGCATGGATGGAAACCGGAATAGGGAGTAGATGGACTACATCAAATGGATTATGTATTATCGGTGGCCTTTATAGTCTTGCTGTAGGAAGTGATGCGACTTTTTGTGAATATAATGTTGATAGTGGGACTTCTGATAGAATTGCCTATGTTCAGTTTTCAACTGCAGGTTTTCACCTTCTTGATATCAACTTTGATTGGAGATGTATGGGGGAAATTGGAATAGACTATGGTAAAGCTGTTTATTCTAATGATGGCGTTACCTGGAATGACATTTCTCTTATTCAATACCAAGGCCAGGTGGGAACTCAAATTCAACCAAACTTGCCTATTCCAGCAGCCTTAGACAATGACCCAACTGCCTTTGTCGGTTTCCGCTGGGTTGATAATGCCACTATTGGCGCTTTTCCAGGATTTATCGTTGACAATATTTCTATACAAGGAGAACAAATCATACCCCCAGACCCTGCAGCACCTTTAAGTGCCTTGCCATTAGCATGTGACTCGAATGAAATTAGATGGGGAGGGGCGCCACCATCACCTTCAAATGTCATATGGTATTGGCAAGATACTATATGTGGAACTGATACCACGATAGGTTCTAATACAAATTTAACGGTTTATGCTACTGGCACCTATTACATAAGGGCTTACAACTCTGTATCAGGACAATGGTCTGTTGATTGTGATAGTGTTTCTGTTATTGTTGATGGTCCTCCACCTATCTCAAATGCAGGATCCGGAGGAGTGGCATGTGGTTTATCTTTCCCCCTTTCCGCTGTGCCAAGTTTGGGTTCAAGCTTATGGTCAATGGTTTCAGGATCAGGAATAGCAATTTTTAGTGATCCCGTAAGTCCTAATAGTTTGGTAACTGTTCCTATGTATGGTTCTTATGTGTTTATGTGGTCTGAAATTAATGGTTCTTGTAGTGATTCTGACACTGTCTCTGTTACTTTTTCTGAACCACCTTTAGCTGATGCAGGAACAGGTGGTGCCGAATGTGATCTTAGTTTTGTGTTTAATGCCTCATCTTCTGTTGGTGTAGGCACATGGTCTCAAGTTTCAGGTCCGGGTTTAACTGCCTTTAATAATGTCAATAATCCCAATACCTCTGGAATAGTTACGTCATTTGGAACATATAGCTACCAATGGACAGAGTTAAACGGAATATGCATTGATACAGATACTGTTACAGTAGCCTTTTACGAACAACCTATTGCCAATTCCGGTTCGGGCGGAATAGAATGTGATCTTAATTTTACCCTTAGCGCCAGTCCAAGTGTAGGTAGTGGATCCTGGTCACAAGTGTTTGGTCCTGGATTTAGCACCTATGCAGACTCTAACAATGCAACAACATCAGTTACAGTTAGCTCACAGGGATCTTATGTCTATCGTTGGACAGAAATCAATGGAACTTGCTCTGACTTTCAAGATGTGTATCTAACCTACAATCTGATTATTTCAGCCACAGCTGGGCCGGATACATCTGTAAGCCTGGGAAATAGTGTAATGCTAAATGGTCAGGGTGGAGTTGTTTACTTGTGGCAGCCGGATATCTTTTTGAACAATCCTAACATTTCCAATCCAATTGCAAGCCCCCTTT
>DTSC01000164.1 GCA_012965625.1 Flavobacteriales bacterium
AAGCCTAAAACAAATAAATATTTAGTACTAGACAACAGTTTGTTTGACTTTGACAAGTCAAGCCTAGGAATCAAGGAAATACCTTCTTTGGATCAATTTGCTGAATTTTTAAAGAAAAATCCAGAAAAAAGAGTTGAGATAACTGGACATACAGACAACAGAGGTTCCAAAACTTATAATCTCCAACTTTCAAAAAAGCGTTCACAGTCAATTGCTGATTATCTAATCAGCCGGGGAATTAATCAAACCAGGCTAATTGTTACTGGATATGGCGAAACGATGCCTGTCAAAGCAAATCAAAATCCGGATGGGTCCGACAATCCTGAAGGAAGAAGATTAAACCGAAGAACAGAAGTTAAAACAATAGAGTAATTGATTCCTCCTAAATAGACATGTTTTAAAGAACAAGAGTAACCATAATTACTTATATAGTCCTTTCTAAATTCAGCAAAAGCAAGTACTTAAATTAAGGGGATTGTTTTTTATACGCGAACACCCATCACAAGAATATCATCAATTTGTTCATAAACGGTGTTTTTGGCATCCTTAGGAGTTTTCCAATCTTCAATAACTTTATCAATAATTGATTTCTGTTTTTCCATGCTAAGATGCTGGTGTTTCATAAGTAAAGGCCTAAACCTTTTTGCCATGAATTTCCTTCCGCGTTTGCCTCCAAATTGATCCACATAACCATCTGAGAAAATATAGATACTATCTCCTTTTTGTATCTTTATCTTGTTATTTCTAAACATTTTTTGCTCTTCACCAACAAAAACACCAATTGGAAACTTATCAGCCTTTATTTCTATCAAATCATATCCAAATTCTGAACTTCTAAGTACAATATTATCTTCTTCCAAAAGCTTTTTGGTTTCTTCATCCATTCCTTTCGGATCTGTCTTTCTTATCAAGTATAATGGATTATATGCCCCAGCAAACTGAAGCTCCATAGTATTAAAATTAATAGAACAAAAAGCGATATCCATGCCATCCTTCACAGTAGATTCTTCAAAGGTATGGCTAATGGTTTCACCTGCTAACTTATTAAGTTCATTTAAAATATCTGAAGGTACTGCTTTACCATGCTCAACAATTGCTTCCTTTAATAATGCACTTCCTATCAAACTCATAAATGCTCCTGGAACTCCATGTCCTGTACAATCCACAGCTGCGAATAATGCCACGTCATCCTTCTCTCCTATCCAATAAAAATCACCACTTACAATATCCTTTGGTTTATATATAATAAAATAGTCTTTTAACATTCGATTTACCATACCTAAATCAGGCAAAATTGACTCCTGAATTCTCTTAGCATACCTTATGCTTGCAGTAATTTCAGAATTTTTTAATTCAATCTCTTCCTTTTGCCTAACTACCTCTTCTGTTCTTTCTGATACCTTTCTCTCCAACTCTTTCTCTGATTCATGCAGGTCTTTACGCATCCTCAATAGTGCATGGCCCAATGAATCCTCTTTACTCAATGGATTGTAATCAGACTCAAAGTTTCCCGACCCAACTTCTTTTGCAAATTCCGTAGTACGTTTAAATCCATCTACAAGATCATTCATGGCTAAGGACATATCACCAATCTCATCACTTGTTATCTTTATCTTTTTTTCAGGTATAATACCCCTTCCAAGAAGCAATAACAATCCTTTTAGCTCTTGGACAGGTTTAACGATGGAGCGCACTGTGAATAATGCAATGAGCATACCACCAACAACCAATGCTAATCCCAATGTTCTAACAACAAATTCCAGATCATCAAAAGCACTAAGCATTTTTGCGCTTACTTGGTTGGTATTGTCCTGATGGGACTTTACGATTGCAGGTAGTTCTTTTTCTATCTTGTTATATATTTGTTCCACGTCACCACCTTCAACCATAGGCCTAATCATAAATACAACCATTGGATCTTCATAACTATCAAACGTATTTAACTGACTCATGATATCCTCTAGCATTACTATCAAGTTTTCAACTTTATTGATAACTTCTGCAATTTGCTCTTGCTCGTCTGGACTCCAGAACTCTGCAAGCTCAAGAATTTCATCTTTCTTTTTCGGATAATCTTCAGCAATAAGTTTCTTCAATTTTGCCTTATCTGGGTCATCACTTATCTGGACCTCTACCCATCTCATAATGAGCATCTTAGACTCAATCATGAGCATATTAAGGTCTTCTAAAACATCAACAGAAGGGTTATATATTCTGGTAATTTGATCATTGATCTTCCTGCTTTCGCTAAGGGTTACATAAGTGAGTGCAAAAACCACAAACGTAAATAACAGCAAGACTCCAAACCCTGCACCTATTTTTCTACTTATAGTAAATTTCATGGCTTGGTTAAACTTATGTATTTCAATTTATTAAGACCGAAATACTTTCTCTGGTTAAAGCGAATAAATTTAAATAAAAATTTTGTCATTTAATTAATCCCAATGTTTAATAAACGAATCTTGGCTATTATAAATATGAATTAACAAGGATGATTATGGAGGCTTACTAGATTTTAATTAATTATAAATCGATAAATAGAAATTTACTCCTTCTTGGCTCTAAGTTCTTCTAATCTTTTATTTATCTCCTCTAGTCTCTCAGTTTCATTCAATGCCCAATAGATTCCTTTTAATCCTTGCAAAACATCCTCGCTTTCAGGATCAAGTTTTAAAGCATATTTCATATAAGGCAATGACTCTTTAAATAAAACAAGGCTTGTATCTTGAATGTCATCTAAGGCAACCAAATCAATATCATAATCAGTACCATTAATTATGCTTACTGCTACATTATAATATAAAATACCAATATTATAATTTGCATTTACATCTAAAGAATCTATTTTAAGTGCTTTGTTATAGTACTCCTCAGCCAATATTAGATACGTTCTATTTGCCCTTCTATTTACCTCATAAAGCCTCGTATATAAACCACCCAAAGCATTATAAATATCCATTTTCTTTGGTCTAAGATCTATGGCTGGGTTACCAATTACAGCCATTTGCAAGAATATATCAAAGCTATTACGGGCTTTCTCCGGATCATTCGAATAGATATAGTTAACAGCATCATTATAAAAAGTTATAGCGATATTATTCATCTGAGTTCGACTATTCCCTGAATATTTGCCATTGCCATCTAGCTCCAAAGATCTTGTGAAATAATCAATAGCCAAAGCTCTCTTTGGACCATCAATATTCTTGTCTCTTTTATAAAGTTCGTAATAAATAAACCCCTTATAATACCATGTATGGGCCAAAACTTTTGTGGTATCATTCTTAGAGGCTACATCAATTAATACTTTTGCCTCATCTAAAGAATCAACTTTTAATTTCTTAAGTGCATCAACAACCTTGCTGTGTTGAGCATGTAAGCCAGCCGAAAAGAAAAATGCCAGAATCATCAAGAAAAAGAACCGATTAAAAGACCTATATATTCTACTAGTCCTTCTTTTATCTATTCGTAGCCCTTCAAGGAAGAGTAAACTAATTAGTATTTTATAAAATCTAGTCATAACAATAGTAACTATAAAACCTTTGTTGCAAAAGTTGCCAGATTAGAAGCCATACTTAATCCATGTGCAGCTATATTTCCTTTATTTATCTCAAAACCGTGTTTATTATCCTTAATAACAAAATTTATGCCCGCTCCTTTCTCAATCAAACCTGGTGACTCAGTAATTATTAAGGTAGGCTTATCTTTAAATCTTTTTACGATCTCTGCAATTTTGTGGCTTTGATCCTTTGCAACAAATAGTATATGACATTTTTCTATTGTCTTTACTGACAAGTACTTATTAATCGCAAATATCTGATTACCCCTGGTTGTCGCGTCCTTCACTTTACCCAGTTCATTAAATAATGGAGTATTCCCAATAATTGCAATCACAAAATCTCCTTTTTTTAATTCCAAAGGCCATTCTATATATCTGGTAAAATTGTAAAGAAAGGTAGCTTTAATATGAGCATTGGTATCGTCAGAAGTCTGGATTCGACTGAATCCAGTACAGAATAAGAAAAAAATAATACTAAATATATGTATGGCGATTCTCATCTATTATTTATGCGTGTCCCCATTGGAAGTCAGTTCTTCTTTTACAATTATCAGTCCAAAATTTATAACCACCGATGTAAATACGGCAAACAAATATAAAATTTGTATTAACAGAAAGCAAACCTCTTAAATATCAATAAAAAACCCATAAGCAGCTTTACTCATGGGCCTTAATAATCTTAAATTAGTATTTTGTGATCTGACTGGGGCTCGAACCCAGGACCCTCTCCTTAAAAGGGAGATGCTCTACCAACTGAGCTATCAGATCTCCAGCAATTAAGAATTAAATAATTCTCAATTTTAGAGGTGCAAATATAGACCAATATTTATATTTTGAAAAGAACGTAATTCCAATATTTGGTTTTCACTCCATCTCTAGCACAAAAACTCTAATGCCAATCAATGGTAATTAAAGCTTTTGATACAAATAAGCCCAACCAAGATAAATGTAATCCAATTTAATCTTATGAATCAATTTAATTAGTCTTTAACCTGTAAATTTCATATCTTCACTAACTATAAAGAGTAAAATAATATGAGTAATCGTTATTTTATCTATCTCCTCCTTATCCTGTTTTTCCTATCGTGCAAGAAAGAAAAGATTGATGATCGTGTTACATTTAAAGAAACAGTTTTTGAATTTAGGGATGAAATGGAATTTGATTTTCCGTCAATTATCGGATTGAACATCCCTTGGGTATTGCCTAGCATAGACATTTCAATTAATTTTCCACAGGAAGTAGGTTATACTGACCCATTAATAAATGGGGTAGAGAATATATTACTCAAAAGTATGACTGCAGAAATATTAAGTCCTTCAAATGAGGATTTCTCTTTTTTGAAGCATCTGACTATTTATATTACAGCGCCGGGATTACCTGATATTGAATTAGCACATTTATATAATATATCTCCCAACCCAGGTAATATTATTGATCTTGTACCTGCTGGAAATGTCTTAGACACTTATGTGAAACGTGATGATTACAATATGAAAATTGAAGTTACAGCAGATAAATTAATGCTGCAGGACGTGAAAGTGAATGCTTCTTTGGTTTTAGAAGTAACTTTAATAAATGAAAGGTAAATTGCTCATTAGCGTTATTTAATAATTAATTCCTTCTTGCTCGTATAATCAGGCCTGCCATACCGATATTATAAGCTTTTATAAGGTTTTCTTCAGCATACATATTCATCTCATTGGCATTTACTATTTCAATCTCAAAAATGCCATCTACATATTCATCTAAATGCATATAGATATGTTTGTCATCCTTTAGTTCCCATTCACCAAGCATTTCATAATTTAGTGTATCGAATGTATGATATTCTGCTTTTGCAGTACCATCGTCATCAAAATAGATCTTGTACGAACAGCAATTATTCTTGTAATAATAATAGGGGAGAAAAGTTTCCAGCATATTCGTACTGCCTCCATTAATCTCGACTGAAACCACCTCCCATTCACCCTTGATAACATAGATATTGTAAATTTTCTGACATGCACAAAGCATCATCATTATACAAAATAAGGAAATTGCTAATATGGGTCTTGCCATTTATTAATTTATTGATGGATTATTAATTAATGGTTTTTGCTCAGATTTATCTTTCTTAAAGGTATATCCAATACTAAGACCTCCCCAATTAGAGAAAATTATTGGCTTTCCATAAATAAATGGTGTATAGCTTAATCTTAGAAAAATCCCACCTCCTGTTTTCTGAAGCCTATAACCGATAGACGGATTTGATAGCAAGTCCTTTTTTCTTACAAAGCCAACCTTTCCATCTAGCCCAATATCATAAGCCGAATAATTTAAATAGGTCAAGCCTAAACCCAATTCTATATGATTTACTCCATAAGCATACATAATAAATACGCCAAAAGGTATAAACAAGTCTGGTGATATGTCTTTATGAAAATCAGAATAGCTTGATATCCCTACTCTGCCACTTAGTTTTATCCTGTCATCTAGCGAAAGCACTAAACGATCGTAATTCAAAGATGGGATACCTGCTGCCCCACCGATTTCGAGGAAAATAGTGTTTTCTGAAGCAAAATTATTTTTAGTCAAGCCCTGACCCTGAACATCGCCAAAAGCAGTTAATAACAAAAAAACTTTAACTAAGATTAGGTTTAACAAGAACTTCATCTAGAAACTTGTCGGTCTTACAATTTCGTATAAACAGCAGTACATGTGCCAGCGCCAGCACCAAATGGCAATCCATTGTCATGTGCATAGTTGATGGTTATGGCATCTTTAGTAGCATTAATGGTTCCTTCTCCACTAACGGTAGTTGAAAGTCCGACAGTCTGGCTGGCAATAGTAATATTGTTTCCCGAAATTGTTGCCACAAGATCACCTCCAGACAAAGAAAGCAAAGGGGATATGGTGATCTGATTAAGGGTTGTTTCATCCATGTTGATGGTTTGGGTATTTTGTAATGAGAATAGTAATGTGCTACAATCATCTGAAACATCCCAGTCACCAATAAATTTTTCTCTGGCATCAATGCAAGAACCATCATCTTCATTGGCATTTGCATTGTAGTTATCTGCGCTTGGATCGGTACACCCCCTAATAATGCATGAGCCATCATCAATCGTTGCTTCTTCATTGAAATTTACCGCATCTGTATTGGTGCATCCCGATGTATCTTCATCTTTCTTCTTGCATGACCCTATTACAAGACAAGCTAAAAATAATACAACAAAAACCTTAAGCTTCATAATACTGGATTTAATTGTGTCCATAAAGTTAAACAAAATCATGCAAATTAGCAGAAAACACATGATTTATTTAACCTGGAAATAGATTTTATAAGAAACTAGATTTAAAAACCATTATTGGATTTAAAGATTAAAGGTCGTTAAAAAAAACAGGAATTATTTGTGATTTTAAAATGCAGATTTAATAAAATGCCAATACCTTTGACCTTTAAAATTATTTAGGTCCCTTTTAGCCATTAATAATTCAAATGGAAAATCAAGTAGTCATAATCACTGGAGCATCATCGGGTATTGGTGAAGCATGTGCAATTGAATATGCTAAAAAAGGTGCTAACCTCGTAATTGCTGGGAGGAACCAGGAGAAACTTGAACAGGTTTCTGATATTATAAAACAAAATAAGGCACTAGCATTGCCTATTGTGTGTGATATTGCAAACCCGGATGACTGCAAGAATCTTGTAGTCCAAACAATTAACAAATTTGGGAAGATTGATATCTTGGTAAATAATGCTGGCATAAGCCAACGTTCACTATCTTATGAGACCATAAATGAGGTAGAAAGAAAGATTATGGAAATCAACTTTTTTGGAACCGTATATCTGACTAAGCTAGTATTGTCCCATATGATATCACAGAGATCAGGAAAAATTGCAGTTATTAGCAGCATCGTAGGTAAGTTTGGTTTTCCGTTAAGATCCTCTTATGCAGCCTCAAAACATGCTTTACATGGATATTTTGAATCATTAAGAGCAGAAGTACACCAATACAATATAAAAGTAATTATTATCTGTCCAGGAAGAATTAAAACAAACATATCAGTCAATGCATTAACTAAAGATGGATCAGAATATAGCCAGATGGATGAAGGCCAAGCAAGTGGAGTGTCTGCTGACAAATGTGCTAGAAGAATAATTAGAGCAATCTCTAAAGGGAAGAAGGAGGCGATTATTGGTGGAAAAGAAGTTTTATTAGTATATATCAGGCGTTTTCTTCCTTCACTGTTCTACAGAATAGTATTAAAGACTAAACCAACTTAATTTAGAAATGACCAAGATAATAAGTGGGATACAGCAATTAGGGATTGGAGTACCAGATATGCACAAGGCTTGGAAATGGTATCGCCAAGCTTTTGGAATGGATATCAAAATGTTTGAGGAGAGTGCTGATGCACCTTTAATGATCAAGTATACAGGAAATAAGGTTCACTCAAGAACTGCAGCATTAGCTCTCAACATGAAAGGTGGGGGTGGGTTTGAGATATGGCAATATACTAGCAGGGTGCCGCAGCCACCAGATTTTGAAGTGCAAGTAGGAGACCTGGGTATAATGATTGGTAAAATTAAAGTGCCTGATATTGAGGCTTCTTTTTCTTACCATAATGAAATAGGCCTGAACATAGTAGGAGAATTAAATATAGGGCCAGATGGAAACAAGCATTATTTTATAAAGGATGATTACCTTAATATTTTTCAGATTACTAAAGGAGATGATTGGTTTTCATCTAATAGCGCTATAACCGGAGGAACAGAAGGTGCTATAATTGGAGTTTCTGATATAGAAAAAGCTAAGAGGCTATATAGTAAAATCCTTGGCTATGATCGAGTAGTATATGACCAAGAGAGTGTATTTAACGATCTATCAGCCTTACCTGGTGGGGATTCGAATCTTAGAAGAATCTTGCTTAAGCGAACCCATGCAACTAAAGGAAGTTTTAGTAAATTCCTGGGCTCTGGATCTTTGGAGTTAGTGCAAGTAAAAGACAGAGAACCGAAAAAGATATTCAAAGACCGATATTGGGGAGACAGGGGGTTTATTCATTTATGTTTTGATATAAAAAACATGAAAGCACTGAAAAAAGAATGTAAAGAAAATGGTTTTCCTTTTACTGTTGACAGTAGCAATGTATTTGATATGGGTGAAGCCAGTGGCCACTTCAGTTATATTGAAGACCCTGATGGCACACTAATAGAATTTGTTGAAACGCATAAGATTCCAGTGATTAAAAAATTAGGCTGGTACCTATCCTTAGAAAAAAGGGACCCAAATAAAACTCTTCCCACCTGGCTGCTTAAAATGTTAGCTTTTAATCGGGTAAAAGACTAAAGCCATTATAAATAAAATAAAAAGCCTTTTACTATATATTCTTGGTTATATTTTTTTGATGCCTTAGCCTATAAACTTGTTTTAAATTATTCAACATTTCAACAAGCGAACTCCGTTCATGAATTAATTCTTTTAATTCCACATGTTCTCCTTTATCAAATTTCCAATAACGAAGCATTGACTTAAAAGCCTTTAATTTAGAAAGGTAAGCAGTAGAAAAATTACCAGATAATATCAATGTAGCACCATATATTAAGGAAACGGCTAAGGACTCTGAGAAAAATACTACAATAGAAAAATTCAAAAGATAAAAAACCATAAAGGAACAAATACCGGCAAGCATTGTAACCGAGCTATAAAAATCTGTCTTCTTAACAACCTTATCAGCAATAGTTTTTGAGATTTTAGCAGGAATGTAATTATTGACTAAGCCGTATATATGCAAGGGAAATCCTAATGAAAGGAAAAGAAATTTCCCCAGCAAATATGAAATATTTGGCCTTTTAAAAATATATGTGTCCTCAATTTTATTTACATTTAATTTATCAAAATAGGCAATACATTTATTTCTCAATTCAAGTAATTGCTCCGGCCTTTCCATCCTTAAATAATTAATCCCATTAGCAATTTCCCTTGAGAGCAGGAAGTTGTGAGATGCATTCTCACTTTTCAATCTGTAGTCTTTAAACAGCTGTGGTTTATATATCTGCTCAACTTGCCCAACAATGTCATCATCTTCTTTATCATCGATGTGTATTACATGTGGCCTGATCTTAATATCAATAAATTTTGTCAGTGCATTTAATCCTGACACCTTATTTTCTTGATGGAGTTTGCAAAAACTGGATATATCATAGGGCCTTGAATAGTTTAGGAATAATTTGCTTTTAAAACTCCAGGCCTTTTCATAATTCATACCAACAAATAAAACTTGAGTATTTAGAGCATATTCATGAGCTTCCTCAGCGCCCAGTGCAATGCGTGCAGTCCCCTTTTTTGCTGATTTCATCCTCCTCTCAGGAATGCAAATTGCCTCTGGAAAGACCTGGACACATCCTTTTTTTTTCAATACTTGAAAACAGTTTTGGAAGGTCTCTTCATTTCGATGCAAATGCTCATTTCCTTCTATTGCACGAAAAATTGGGATCATACCAATCTGACTAAAAAACCAAATTTTAATTTTTGATGCACCGAGAAATACTATTCCCTTAGGTAAACTCTTCATCTTTCTAGCCATAAATACAGCTAAGACCAAGGAATCCATAAAGGCATTCGTATGATTTGCAAGCAATAGTAATGGAACATCTTTTGGAATCTTCTTCCGGTTTCTGAAAGAAATCTTTCCATAAAATGTCTTAATAGCAAGTTTGCAAATATGTTTTACTATAAAGTAGACCATGTTATTTCTGATGGTATTGCGAAATTATGTTTTTATATCTTAAGTAATTGCCCTTAATTCTATTTATCTATTTTTGATACTGCAATTAATATATAACATGAGGATTTATCTTATTGGATATATGGGAAGTGGAAAAACTTCTATCGGAAAGAAGCTATCAAAAGCATTTAAGATGAATTTCATTGATCTGGATACATATATTGAGGAAATCACAGGAAAGAAAATCTCTATGATCTTTGAATTGGAGGGGGAACAGTACTTCAGGAAAATAGAACAGCAGCAGCTACAAATTGTTTCACAAAAAGAAGATGCGATTATTGCTACTGGGGGTGGTACCGCCTGCGAAAGAATTAATATGGATTTAATGAACACAAGAGGCTTAACGATCTACCTGGAGATGGAAGCAAAAGAATTGTATGAAAGGTTAGTATTACAAAAGAAGAATAGGCCATTAATCGCACGACTATCTGATAAGGACCTTATGGCATTTATAGAAATGAGTCTGGAAATGAGACGCAAATATTACACAAGGGCAAAATATACCATTAGATCAAATAATATCACAAAGGCTGTAGAAAAATGTTCAGAATTTATTGAAAATACGAGCTGACCAGACTATTGTAAGTAAACAGTTGCCTTACCTTTTTTAAGCTCAACAGAAACATGTTCCTGCAAGGTTGTAGATAATGAAATTCCAACAAAATCAGCACGTACAGGAAAGGTATTATGGCTCCTATCTACCATCACCATTGTACGGAGTTTTTTTACTGGAAAATCTAAAAAATAATTAACTCCATAAATTAGCGTTCTGCCAGAATTTACAACATCGTCAACGACAATAATAACCTTATTCTTAAAATCCTTTTCTGGAATAGAAAATTGAATAGGTTCAGATAGTGGTTTGTCCTTATTAATCGTTACCTCTCCTACTATTACGTTTAATGTTGAAATCTCTCTAAGCATTAGAGTAATCCATCTAGCAAATAAAAACCCCCTACCTTGTATGCCTGCAATAACAATCTCTTTTTCAGTATGGTTATTCTCATACAGCTGGTAGGCAAGCCTTGTAACTTTTTGTTTAATTTGATCTGGGGATAATACAATCGTTTTCATAAATTCTAATATATATTCAATAGACAACAAATTTATCATAAAATCTACAAGGACATAAATTTATAAGTAATTTTGATCTTTCTGTTGAAGTTTAGATTTATTCCAAATAATGTCAATAACTGAGAATTTTGCGAGAGTCACTTCTGAAATAGATGATGATATTATCATTGTTGCTGTTTCTAAAACAAAGCCCATCGAGGTGATTCAGGAAGCCTACAATTTAGGTCAAAGAATATTTGGAGAAAACAGGGTTCAGGAGCTCGCCCAAAAAAACGAGACACTTCCCAAGGATATTCAATGGCACGCTATCGGCCATCTGCAACGAAATAAGATTAAGTATATAGCATCATTTATTTCTTTAATTCATTCTGTTGATACCTTTAAATTGCTGCTGGCAATAAATAAGGAAGCAATGAAGCAAAACCGTACCATTGACGTTCTCTTGCAAGTATATATCGCCAATGAAGATACGAAACATGGCTTCCTTCCTTCTGATATTGAAATGCTTATGAAGTCAAAAGACTTGAACGATTTAAAGAACATATGTATAAGAGGATTGATGGGAATGGCCACCAACACAAAAGATGAAGAGGTAATCAGAGGTGAATTTAAGGGTCTAAAGAAACTATATAATGGCATTAAGGATACAAACCTTCCAAATGTAGATATGAAATTCCTTTCAATGGGGATGTCTAATGATTTCAGGATTGCTATTGAAGAGGGAAGCAATATGATACGGATTGGAAGTTTGATATTCGGCAAAAGAGATTAATTTTGAAACCATGAATCCTATCATATCTCTTAGCAATGCTTCTATATTCCAAACTGACCATCTGGTTTTATCAGATGTTTCATTATCAATTAATAATGGAGAATTTGTTTACCTAATAGGAAAGACTGGAACCGGAAAATCTAGTCTGCTTAAAACACTATATAGTGATCTACCGCTAAAAGAAGGGGAAGGCTCTATTGTTGATTTCAATCTTAAACAGATAAAAACCAGACAGATTCCTTTGTTAAGAAGAAAGCTGGGAATTGTATTTCAGGATTTCCAGTTGCTTACTGACAGAAATGTTGAAGAGAACTTAATGTTTGTGATGAGAGCAACAGGCTGGAAGGACAAAACGAAAATGAAAGAGAAAATCCAAATAGTCTTAGACAAGGTTGCCCTAAGTACAAAAGGATTTAAAATGCCTTATGAATTATCTGGAGGAGAGCAGCAACGGGTTGTAATCGCAAGGGCCCTTATCAATGATCCGGATGTTATATTGGCAGATGAACCAACCGGCAACCTTGACCCTGAAATCTCTGAAGAGATAATCAAATTGCTAATCGAGATAAGCAAGACTGGCAAGGCTGTACTGGTTGCAACCCACGACTACAACATCCTAAATAAGTTTCCATCTAGAACTATTAGATTTGGATTGGGGAAGGTCGTTGATGAAACACCTGCAGGAAGTCTCTCTTAATTTCAGCAGCTATCTAAGATCGACCAGTTCAACCCCTGGATGATCTACAATATTAAATTTAAAATCGGACTCTTTCGTTGCAGGATTTGATGTAAATTTAATAATGTCGTAAATATAATTGTCCCCTTCTTTACCAACAACGGTAATCATTTGGATCTGTTTTTTTGCCTTATCAACAGAGAGCTTTATCGTATGGTATGGTTTTTCATTTGCCTTGATCGGATACAGATTTATGATTTGCATGGTTCTGCCATTCTTCTGTACTTCCTTAATGTACTTATATTTAAAACCATGCTCATAGATGGTAAAGATATTATTAGGGCTTATGGCCCCTTCCTCATATTCGGGTTCGCTTATCTGTACTTCTTCTGCATCCTGGATATAAGTCCAAAGGGTGGAACCATCACATATTATCTCTTGTCCGGCTAGTTTTAAATTGTATCGATCCCCATATAATAGCAGAGAACCCTCCATGGTTTCATAAATATCATCTTTGATGTTTTCCATAGAATATGTAAAACTTACACTAACGGCCTTATGTGTCTTGGTCTTTGCACTTACTCCATCCAAAATGGCTTTTGCCTTAGGATCGTGATTTACTTCTCCCTGGGCCATAGCCAAAACAACAATTATCAGGAATGTGCATATATTAAATACTCTTTTCTTCATATTATTAATTTTTATTAAAAATCTGGGAAGCCCCTCAAGCTAATATTAAGCGATTGGAGGCTCTTCCTCGCCTGCTTGCCCTGTATTAGACAATAATTGTTCCAAAGTATATTCATCTGGAACCAATACCTGCCTGGCTTTACTGCCATCAAATTGTCCAACAATTCCAGCAGCTTCGAGTTGGTCAATTATCCTGCCTGCTCTATTATACCCTATCTTAAGTCTTCTCTGTAACAAAGAGGCTGATCCCTGTTGATGTTGAACTATAATCCTCGCAGCAGCATCAAATTGATCGTCTTTCTCATCATTATCAATCTGCCCACTATCACTTGCTTTCTCATCAATGTACTCAGGTAAACAAAATGCAGATGGATAACCTTGCTGAGCAGCAATAAAACCAGTAACCGCTTCTACTTCAGGAGTATCTACAAAGGCACATTGCAATCTAATGATATCGCTACCATTTGAGAACAACATATCTCCTTTTCCAACTAATTGTTCGGCACCAGATCTATCCAAGATGGTCCCAGAATCAATTTTTGAGGTAACCCTAAATGCAACTCGTACAGGAAAATTAGCTTTAATAGTACCCGTAATAATATTCACGCTTGGCCTCTGTGTTGCTATTATTAAATGAATTCCTATAGCTCGTGCTTTTTGTGCCAGCCTGCTAATAGGACTTTCAATTTCCTTTCCGGCTGTCATTATCAAATCTGCAAACTCGTCTATGACAACAACAATATACGGTAAATACCGATGACCCTTTTTAGGATTCAGCTTTCTTGCTATAAATTTAGCATTATATCTCTTTAAATCTGTAACAGAGGCTTCCATCAAAAGCTTATATCTATCATCCATCTCATGACAAAGTGAATTTAAGGTATAAACAACCTTTTTGGTATCGCTGATAATTGCCTCCTCAGAATCTGGCAACTTTGCCAGGTAATGTTTCTCAATCTTCTTGTATAAAGTTAACTCCACAATTTTGGGATCTATTAGCACAAACTTCACTTGTGATGGATGCTTTTTATATAATAAAGATATCAATATGGTATTTAAGCCAACCGACTTCCCTTGTCCTGTAGCACCAGCCATTAGAAGGTGTGGCATTTTTGCCAAGTCAGCTACTAATGTTTCATTCGTAATAGTTTTGCCAAGCCCTATGGGTAGCTCTGCACTTGTTTTCAGAAACTTTTCAGAAGACAAAATCGTTTTTATAGGTACAATCTTAGGATTTCTATTAGGCACCTCTATCCCTACCGTTCCCTTTCCAGGAATAGGAGCAATAATCCTTATCCCTAAAGCACTGAGGCTCAAAGCAATGTCATCTTCAAGATTTCGGATCTTAGATATCTTTATTCCTGCTGATGGGACAATTTCATATAATGTAACAGCAGGTCCGACAGTAGCTTTGATTTTATCGATCTGTATATTAAAATTGCCTAACGTTTCAACAATTTTGTCTTTGTTTCTCTCTAATTCATCTTTGTCAATTTCTACTTCGCCATCTCCATGTTCCATCAACAGATCTACAGACGGAAATTCAAAAGAAGAGAGATCAAGGGTAGGGTCATATTCTTCCATCTCCTTCATATCCTTTATCTCATCAGCTGTAGCTATTTCTTCGTCCTTCGATTCTTCAATAGTAAGGGTAAGATCTCCTTCACCAGTAATTTTCCCTTGCTCAGGTTTTGAGCCTTCTTTTCCTTCTGATCCATCATCTGGGTTCTCATTCTTTTCTATCTCCAAGTCTATTGAGACATTTGTTCCTTCATCAGATTCTTCCTCAACAATTTCAACATTTGCTTCTTCCTTTGAGTCAATTCCCAGCTCTATGCCTGCACCCATTCCACCACCCACAATGGCCGGTTCTTCCTCATCTGTTGTATTCTGTGTTTTGAGTTTCTTAACCCAAGCAAATGAAATGTTATAAGAAAGAATTAAAAATGATATAAAAATAAAAGATATAAACAATCCTGTTCCGATGTTACCTAATAATCCCTGCAACCATTTATTACAGTAGGCGCCAAAGGCACCACCCATAAGATGGGAAAAATCATCTGATGAATCAAGGTTATCAAAAATGTAACCAAGGAATAATGAGAGCCAGATCAAAAGGAAAAAAGATTGTTTAAGGCTTTTCTTAATAGGCAAAAACGAAATACCAAATACTAATCTTGCACCAAGTATAAATGAAACAAAGACAAATAAATAGGAAGTAATACCAAACCAGGTGTATATAAAAAGATGGGAAATCACTGCACCCAAGCGACCTAACCAATTAACTGCCTGAATATCATCATTAAAAACCATTAAAAATCCATGATCTTTAACCAAGCTCATATCTGAGCTCCATGTAAACAGATAAGATGAAAAAGAAATTAAAAGATATGGGGTAGCAATAAATAAGAATAAAAGCCCAAACACTTTTCTGAAGCGTTCATTCTTAAACATCTCAGTAAAAGAACTAATAAGGTTTTTCTTTTTGGCTTTAGTTTCGGGCCGGTTTTTCCTGGTAACCATAGAAGAAATTAATCAAGTATTAAGAACAGGAAATTATGTTTCTAAATTTCTTTAAATCCTTCAAATATTTTATCCATTTCTTCCTTTCCAATAATTTCGTAATCATCTGGAATTTCAAAATAACTATTATCTATCTCTTCTTTTACTATTTCAACAGCTTCCAGTTTCATCTCGTAATTATATTTCCTAACATTATATTCTAAGAGAACACCTTTTATATCATGGAAAGGGGTACACCAATTCGAATTGGCAATACTAATCTCCTCAGTGTAGAAAATACTAAACTCTTCCTTTATATTTCCTTCAAATTTTACAATCGCCCTTTTACATTTATAACCTATAATTTCCTTAGTTTCATTCGTTTTAACAACTTGCATTTCAGGCAATTCAGAATATAATCCTTTTATCTCTGTAGAATCTGATTTAACAACATATTTCTTATTCATCAATTTTAACAACTGATATACGACCTTTGTATTTGGATCAGCAATGAGAGAGGTTTGAAAAAGACCCATTCCAGCTACCAGTTCACCAGCAGTTCGGTTATCCTTAAATCTCAAATGCATCTCACTAGGCAACATACTTGCCATAACATCACCAATCTCTGTTTTGGGATAAGATATCTCAAAGACAATACGACCTTCATCAATATTTCGATGGAATAATGCATCGCATCCAGAAAGCAAACAAATTATAAATGGAACTGTTAAAATCAATAAATTTATTCGCCTCATCCTACCCTGCTATTATTTATTATGTACTAAACAGACAAATATATTTATTTTTTTTGATTTTCTTCGTTGAATTCAAGCAGTCTGCATCTGCGAAGGAATTCAATTTCCCGACCAATCAATCTGCTTTGAATCTTTGAAATATTAAAGCTGGTTTTTACAAAGCCTATTACCTTGGCTTCATCAAAAGGCTTACAAGAATACACATCTGCCGTTAGCAATCCAGCATCTGGAAATGTATGTATTGCGATATGACTTTCAGCAATTATTACAAAACCACTAACACCTCCTGTATCCCAATCATTTTCTGCATTATTGCAATCCAACACTACTGGATTAATTAACTTTCTCATTCCCAACAAGGATACTAGCTCTTCTATAATCTGAGCCACATATAATTTATCCCCAAGCAGATCAGCACGGCCTCCTAGGCAATCAAGCATTAGGTGGCTTCCCCTTAACTTAATTTTTTTATTGCTCATTTATCTCAATTTTATCTTCTTTTGTACCCATAAAAGAATGTTATAAAAATTAAATGCAAATATTCAATATTTTTATAGTCTTTCACTCTGAAACAGGAAAAATTTGTACAGATGGGTAATAAACTGGCAGTAGTAGCACTTGGCGGTAACGCTTTATTGCGTGATAATCAAGAAGGGACAGTAGAAGAACAGGAAGCCAATGCTACAGCTACACTAATAAACCTGCTCTTCTTAATTAAAGATGGATACGATCTGGTTATCACACATGGTAATGGTCCGCAAGTAGGAAACCTTCTCATGAGGAATGATGCTGGAGAGCAAATTTATGGTATTCCACAAATGCCACTGGATATCTGTGTTGCAGAATCACAGGGGGAAATCGGATTTATGATTGAGAGGATGTTAAGAAATATATTGAAGAAAAATAATATTGATAAAGATATTTTAACCTTAGTAACTCAAGTCATTGTTGATGAAAATGATCCGGCATTAGCGAACCCAACAAAACGAATTGGAAGGACTTATTCAAAAAAAGAGGCAGACACCCTTTCAAAAGAAAAAGGTTGGACTTTTAAGGAGAGTTCGAAACAAAAGGGTGGTTGGAGGAGGGTTGTCGCTTCACCTCGGCCGATCCAGATATTTAATAGAAAGACTATAGGCCAGATAGCCAGGCAGGGATCGATTGTGATTGCTGCAGGTGGTGGTGGCATTCCAGTTTACAAAGACAAAAATGGATTGTTGCGTCCTGTTGAAGGTGTGATTGATAAAGACTATGCCTCTTCGCTTCTAGCTACGCGAATAAAAGCAGATGAGCTTTACATTTTAACGGATGTTCCATACGTTTACTTAAATTATAATCAGAAAAATGAGAAAATTGTAGAGTTTCTGGATCATAAGGATCTAATGCGATATTTGGAAACTGGACAATTTGGAGAAGGCAATATGGCTCCAAAGATAAAAGCTGCCCTATATTTTATTGAGAATGGCGGTGCAAAGTCTGTAATTACAGAAGCTACTAAGCTTGCCGATAGAAGCTATGGAACAAAGATAACCATGAAGTATGAAAATTGAATACTAAGAACTGTAAAGAAAAAAATTAATGAAAAATATATTAAAGAACAGGCATTTTCTCAAATTATTGGACTTCTCTCAAGAAGAGATCATTTATTTACTAGAACTATCAGCAGCTCTTAAACAAGCAAAAAAAGATGGAAATGAGATTAAAAGACTAATAGGCAAGAACATAGCACTTATTTTTGAAAAATCTTCTACAAGAACTAGGTGTGCATTTGAAGTTGGAGCCTATGATCAAGGAGCGCAGGTAACATATCTGGGTCCATCGGGTTCTCAAATTGGTCAAAAGGAATCTATGAAAGATACTGCAAGGGTATTGGGCAGAATGTATGATGGAATACAATACCGTGGTTTTGGTCAGAATGTTGTAGAAGAATTGGCAGCCTATGCTGGAGTTCCTGTTTGGAATGGGCTCACTGATGAATATCACCCAACCCAGATCCTTGCAGATCTGTTAACTATGCAAGAGCATTGCAATAAACCACTAAATGAGCAGGCCTTCTGCTATTTAGGAGATGCAAGAAATAACATGGGTAATTCATTAATGATAGGGGCAGCAAAAATGGGGATGGACTTTAGAGCAGCAGCTCCTGCAGAAGTTCAGCCTGAATTAGAATTAATTAAAACTGCCAGAGAAATTGCTAATCAGACTGGTGGTTCAATTACTATTACAGACCAGGTTGAGCCAGCAGTAAGAAATTGTGACTTCCTATGCACCGATGTATGGGTCTCAATGGGAGAACCTGAAGAGGTTTGGAAGGAAAGAATTGATTTACTCCAGAAGTACCAGATAAACAGAAAGGTCATGGAACTTACCGGAAATTCAAATACCAAATTCCTGCATTGTCTTCCCGCCTTTCACAACAGGGACACCAAAGTTGGTGAGAGCATCTACCAAAAATTCGGGCTTGATGGTTTGGAGGTTACTGAAGAAGTTTTTGAATCAGAGGCCTCAGTAGTTTTCGACGAAGCAGAAAATCGCGTACACACCATAAAAGCCGTAATGGTTGCGACCTTAGGTAGTATGTAATAGCTTAAAAGCTACTCAAAACTATTAATAGTGGTGGCTATAATATCCACACACTCCATCAGCTGTTCCTCCGTTATCACTAAAGGTGGCGCAAAGCGAATAATATCATTATGAGTAGGTTTAGCCAGAAGGCCATTCTCTTTAAGGGCCAGGCAAACATCCCAGGCCACTTTACCATTCTTAGGTTGAATCACTATAGCATTCAATAATCCCTTTCCTCTTACCAAGGTAATCATATCTGAATCTATCTTCCCCAACTCTTCTCTCAAAATGTTGCCAAGGTATTCAGATCTATTAGCCAAATCTTCATCTTTTATGACCTCTAAAGCTGCTATTGCCACCTTACATGCAATCGGATTCCCACCAAAGGTAGATCCATGCTCCCCAGGTTTTATAACAAGCATTATATCATCATTGGCAAACACTGCAGAAACTGGAAACAAGCCGCCAGAGATAGCCTTGCCTAATATCAATACATCCGGCTTAACCCCTTCGTGGTCACATGCCAATAGTTTGCCTGTTCTGGCAATTCCCGTTTGAACCTCGTCTGCTACAAAGAGGACATTTTTTTTCTTACAGATCGCATGGGCCCTCTTTAAATAACCTTCTGCGGGAACATAAACTCCAGCTTCTCCCTGGATAGGTTCTACCATAAAGGCACATACATTTGGGTCTTCAAGTTCTTTTGACAAGGCATCCAAATCATCATAAGGAATAGAAATAATTCCAGGCGTAAATGGCCCAAAATCATCTATAGCTTCAGGATCGTTAGAAGCTGAAATAATAGTAATGGTTCTTCCATGAAAATTATTTTGGCAAACAATAATCTTTGCTTGGTTCTGAGGGATGCCTTTTACCTTATATCCCCATTTTCTCACCAACTTTAAAGCTGTTTCAACACCCTCAGCACCTGTATTCATAGGCAATACCCGATCAAAACCAAAATATTCTGTTACGTACTTCTCATATTCATAAAGACAATCATTATAAAATGCCCTGGAAGTAAGTGCTAAGCGCCCTGCCTGGTCTGTCATTGCTTTGACAATCTTGGGGTGGCAATGACCTTGGTTTAAGGCAGAATAGGCTGAGAGGAAATCAAAGTACTTTCTACCTTCAACATCCCATACATAAACACCCTCCCCTTTTGACAATACGACCGGAAGAGGATGATAGTTATGAGCACCATACTTATCTTCCATTTTCATAATGTCATCAGAGCTCAACTTTGATTTTAATACACTTTCCATGATTAACAGATTTAATTTATTAATAATAAATTTTAATTAATAGAATACAGACAGGCAAGTCAACGAACCATCTCCAGCTCTAATCTGGGACATATCAATAGGATAGAGATTGAATCCTTTAGCAATCAAGGCCTTATGAACATTTGGATAGCCATCTGCAACCAAGACATCATTCCCAAAACCAATTACATTAGCTCCATAAACTTCTTCCTCAGGAATCCAAAGCACCTCGGCACCCTTTGGGAAGCTATTCTCATCAAAATATACTTCTGGAGCTAATATCAATCCAGGTGCCGGCGAACTGGAGATACTTTTCAAATGCAACGCATTAGAAGGAATTTGGATCTCATGAACAGAATAACCCATTGGTGACACGAAATCTCGTAACTGCTTTGCTGCCTCCAAGTTGGTCCTTGTACTGATACCAACCAGAAATTTTTTACCAAACCTAATTACATCACCTCCATCCATTCTGGCTGGTGGCATCATTTTAGTAAGTTCAACATTTTTACTCAAGGCATCAGCAATAATTTTCTGTTCACCAACCCTTGTATCATGTCCAGAGACTGTTAATAATCCTTTACCTTCACAAATTACTACCTGATCCTCTACAAAACAACAATCAGGATAATCATTGTCTGCAGCTAGTTCCTTTACTTCAACACCAAACTTCCGTAAAGAACCCACATAAATTGAATGCTGCCTCTTTGCTTCTTCAACATCAGTTGGCCCTGTTCCAAAGTAGACAGATATTGCTTGATCATAGGTATCAGCTATTCCTCTAACTATTGCTCTCCTTTTATCATCCATGATAAAATATAAAAAAGGGAATTACATACCTGTTATAGTGGATTTTTCCCTGTATTTTTGCAATTTATTTTCTAATTTAATTAATTGCTTTTTTTAATTTTAATATTAAATAATTTGGCAACGCGAAAATAGAATTTAAACTCATCAACTCAAAGATTATTTATTAATATGAAACTAGAAGCACTGCTATTAAATGCAACTATCAAAGGTTTGAAAGGTTTATTTGATGTACAAGTTCCAGAAAAGCAAATAAATTTTCAAAAAACAAGAAAGGACTTCAAAGGAGATATTACGTTGCTCACATTCCCATTTGCCAGCTTATCAAGAAAATCCCCTGAAGAAACCGGAGAGATTTTAGGTGCGTATTTTGTAAAAAATATAGATGAGGTAGCAAGTTTTAATGTCATTAAAGGGTTTTTAAATCTGGAGATTTCAGATTCCTATTGGTTGAATTTCCTTAAGTCAATATTTGAGAGAGAAAATTATGGTATTGCAACGCCCAAGTCTGGAAAAACCATAATGATTGAGTACTCACAACCCAATACCAATAAACCACTACACCTTGGGCATCTAAGAAATAATATGTTGGGTTATTCATTAGCCAATATACTTAAGGCAAATGGGCATAAAGTTATTATGGCCAACATTATTAATGACAGGGGAATACATATATGCAAATCTATGCTTGCATGGCAGAAGTGGGGAAACGGTGAAACCCCTGAATCTTCTGACATAAAAGGTGATAAGCTTGTAGGCAGATATTATGTGGAGTTTGATAAGAACTACAAAAAAGAAATACGTGAGCTGATGGAAGGCGGAATGGATGAGGAGGAAGCTAGCAAGAAAGCTCCCTTAATTATTGAAGCTCAAGAGATGCTCCAAAAATGGGAAGCCGGTGATTATGAAATTAAAGATCTTTGGAAGACAATGAACAGCTGGGTTTTAAAAGGTTTTGATCAAACTTATGATTATTTAGGTGTTTCTTTTGACGAATTATATTATGAATCTGACACCTATTTACTAGGCAAAGCACATGTTAATAATGGATTAAAAGATGGGATCTTTTATAAGAAAGAAGATGGCTCAATTTGGTGTGACTTGTCAGAATACAACCTGGATCCAAAACTTCTTTTACGATCAGATGGAACATCAGTATATATAACTCAAGACATAGGTACTGCAATACAGCGCTTTGAAGATTATTCTTTGGATAGACAAATATATGTAGTAGGTGATGAACAGATCCATCATTTTAAAGTCTTGTTTGCTATCTTAAAAAAACTTGGATATTCCTGGGCAGATTCTAATTACCATTTATCCTATGGAATGGTTGAATTGCCCTCAGGGAAAATGAAATCAAGAGAAGGCACCATTGTAGATGCTGACGATATCATGGAAGAAATGGTGCAATCTGCACGTAGGGTTTCAGAAGAACTGGGTAAGCTTGATGATAAAGATGTTGCGGAAAAAGACTTATTGTACAAGCAAATAGGACTTGGGGCCTTAAAGTACTTTCTAACCCGTGTTGATCCAAAAAAGACCATGTTATTTAACCCTGAAGAGTCAATTGATTTTAATGGGAATACGGGTCCTTTTATTCAATATACCTTTACACGTATTAACTCTCTCCTGAAAAAGGCAAACGGAAGTTCTACAGATCTATCAGATGCTTATTTACCAAATGCAAAAGAAAAGAATCTTATCAAATTAATATGTCAATTTCCAGAAATTATTGTTGAAGCAGGAGAGAGCCTTTCCCCTGCTATAATAGCTAATTACTGCTATGAACTGGCAAAAGAGTTTAATAATTTTTACCAAGCAGTCCCAATATTAAAGGATGAAGATAGAGATGCCGTATTGTTTAGATTAGCACTCTCAAAAGTTACAAGGATGGTGATAAAAACAGGGATGAACCTATTGGGAATTGAAATGCCCGAAAGAATGTAGGAATATATTTTATCTTGACAACACACCTCAGAAAAATCATATAATTTTTGTTAAATTTGGCAGAAATTCTCAACAGACAGAATAATTTGATTTAGTATTTAAATTCATAAGATCATGTTTGATAATTTAAGTGAGAAGTTTGAAAGGGCGTTCAAGGTCTTAAAAGGTCATGGACAGATCACTGAGATCAATGTCGCGGAAACTTTAAAAGAAGTTAGAAGAGCTTTGATTGATGCTGATGTCAACTATAAGATTTCTAAAGAATTTACTGAGAGGATTAAAGAAAAAGCTCTTGGGCAAAATGTACTGACTGCCGTCGATCCAGGCCAGCTGATGGTGAAAATCACCCGAGATGAGCTTGCAAAGCTGATGGGCAGTGAACAAGCTGAAATTAACCTAACAGGTTCTCCATGTATCATCTTGATTGCCGGACTGCAAGGTTCTGGGAAAACTACTTTCTCTGGAAAACTTGGAAACTATCTGAAATCAAAAAAAGGAAAAAACCCATTGCTAGCAGCATGTGATATTTATCGCCCTGCTGCTATTGACCAGCTTCACATAATTGGAGAACAAGTAGGTATTGAGGTTTATTCTGACAAAGAAAATAAAGATGTAGTATCAATTGCAAAAAAGGCTATTTCACAAGCTAAAGCAAATGCAAACGATGTTGTGATCATTGATACCGCAGGAAGATTGCATATTGATGAGCAGATGATGACTGAAATAGCAGCCATTAAAAAAGAAGTGAGCCCTCATGAGTCGCTTTTTGTTGTTGATGCCATGACAGGACAGGACGCTGTTAATACCGCAAAAGCCTTCAACGATAAAATTGATTATGACGGAGTTGTCCTTACCAAGTTGGACGGTGATACAAGAGGTGGTGCCGCTCTTTCAATAAAATCAATTGTTGATAAGCCATTAAAGTTTGTTGGAACAGGAGAAAAATTAGACGCACTTGATGTGTTCCACCCAGACAGGATGGCTGACAGGATCCTCGGTATGGGCGATATTGTTTCATTGGTTGAAAGAGCACATGATCAGTTTGATGAAGAGGAGGCAAGGAAAATGCAAAAGAAGTTTGCCAAGAACCAGTTTAACTTTGATGATTTCCTTAAGCAAATCAAGCAGGTGAAAAAGATGGGCAACTTAAAAGATCTGGTCGGAATGATCCCCGGAGCAGGAAAGGCCTTGAAAGATGTAGAGATAGATGATAATGCTTTTCAAGCAATTGAGGTAATCATCGGTTCAATGACCAATGAAGAAAGACAATATCCGCCGATCATCAATGGTTCAAGAAGAAAAAGAATTGCTACTGGCAGTGGCACTTCAGTTGAAGAAGTCAACAAGCTGATTAAGCAATTTAATGATATGGGTAAGATGATGAAGATGATGAGTGGAGGAAAGAATATGATGAAAAATATGCCAGGCATGAAGGGAATGATGCCTAAAATATAACCTTGTATGGAGATGGAAACAACATACCAACTTCTTGATGGCAAAAAAACTTCCTCCAATATTAAGGAAGAGCTGGCGATAGAAGTTAAGAAGATAAAGGAAGAAGGAGGGCAAATACCTCATCTTGCTGCAATACTGGTTGGTGACGACGGAGCAAGTGAAACTTATGTAAATGCAAAGGTAAAAGCCTGCGAACTAATAGGGTTCAAGTCTTCACTGTTCAGATATGATGCATCAATTAGCGAGTTGGAACTCCTAGCTAAAATAGAAGAGCTCAATAATGACTCCAGCCTGCACGGATTTATTGTACAATTACCCCTACCAGACCATATTGATGAGCAAAAAGTAACTGAAGCGGTGGCTCCCGAGAAAGACGTCGATGGTTTTCATCCTGAAAATGTAGGCAAGATGGCTCTTGATCTGCCAACTTTTGTTTCAGCTACTCCTTATGGAATCATGCAGCTCTTAGAACGTTATAATATAGAAACAGAAGGCAAGAATTGTGTAGTGATTGGAAGAAGTCATATTGTAGGATTGCCTATGAGTATATTAATGGCAAAAAAAGCATATCCAGGCAATTGTACTGTTACGGTTTGCCATAGCAGAACAAAGGACATCAAAGAATTCACAACAAAGGCAGATATTATAATTGTAGCACTGGGCAGTTCGGAATTTTTAACTGCCGATATGGTAAAAGAGGGAGTTACGGTAATTGATGTGGGCATTACCCGGATAAAAGATGAGTCTAAAAAATCTGGCTATCGCTTGGTTGGTGATGTAAAATTTGATGAGGTAGCTGCAAAATCCTCTTATATTACTCCGGTTCCAGGTGGAGTTGGGCCTATGACAATTGCATCCCTGCTAATGAATACGCTTACTGCTGCAAAAAGAGCAAGCTAGCATTCGTATTTCTATTGTACAATTAGCTTACCCGAAAAAATTTCCTCGCCGGACAAGGTGAAAAAATACATGCCAACATCAAGATTATTGGCAGATACAATTACTTTATTGCCCATAACATTCCTGTCTTCATACACTAACTTTCCAGTCATATCGAAAACCTCCAAAACATAGTCGTTCCTAATATCACCTGATAAAATTATAGTAGTTTTATCTGTAAATGGGTTTGGAGATACTTCAATATTAACCTTCTCCCCTTCTAGCTCTTCATCACCAATGAACATGCAAAACTGGGCCCTTGTATCAATATATAGCTTTGCCCCAATTATGGCCGTCTGAGCACAGGGCCCATGATCTGAAGAACCGCCATTAATCAGCTCAACACTATCTGCTCCAGCCGCAATAAACGCATCATATGCAACTTGAGCATTCCCATAAGGAACCACCTGGTCACCAGAGCAATGGACCATTCTTAGATATGATTGAGGCACCCAATCATAAACATCATTATCTGCAAGAGCCAACCTAAATGGATGATTGGGGTCGTTTAAATAATTATTGTAATAAGCTGTATCAATCATCTGGTTAATTACTGAAGGAAGTAAAGAATTAATGGTCCCCATGCCTGTTTGTCCATCAAAGACAGCATTTACAATAGAATCATACGGTGGGATAAATACCTCCTGCAAACTGTTATATACGTCATATACCATATCATAACTTAAAGCAATATAGGGAAAATAGCCAGGCTGAGAATATGGGTCATTGCTCTCCATTACCAGACGCTGGACGCCAGACACATCATAAGGGCCTGCCATCGGTATTGTTACTGTAGGTGTAAATTCATTGGCATGATAAAGCTCTATTTCACGCAAGGCTGCCATGGTAGCATGCCCTCCCTGGGAATATCCCATCATAAAAAGCTGAGGATTGATCTCTATGTTAACGCTGTCACAAAAAGCCTTGCTGGCTCTCAGCATATCGAGTACTGCTGTAGCCTCTGATTTTGCATGAACATAAGGATGAAACCCAGGCCCATCCCCCATCCCTACATAATCCGTCATTGCAACCCTGTATCCTCCGGTAGCAGCGATGATACCAATAATTGCTTCCCCACCTAAATTTGAAGGCAAGGAAGCATGATCTGAGATGGTACCGTGCTGGTAAGCAACCAATGGCCCATTACAGGTATCATTTTTTGGAATAAACAAAGTGCCTGATGTATAGGTTGTCCCTCCAAGAGCATCCTGCGTTTCATAGATCAATTTATAAATCTCGATGGGATATATGACATCTCCTGCGATATAAGGTGGTATTCCCGACGCAATATAAATAGAATCAACTTCTGCAATGGTATAAGATGCCAACAACGTGTCGGAAAGCAATTGTGCCTGGCACCAGGTAGAGGTAATCATCAATAATAAGCTTAGCTTCACTCTCATATATCAATTTTGAACCAAAATTTACACTATTAAAATCTCAAATGCTTGACTGAGACTCCCTTATTCTTCAATTCCAGAAGAGAATCAATGCCAATATCCAAATGCCCTTTTAAAAATTTAGCGCTAATTTTTTTGTCGCTTTCAGTAGTTTTGACCCCCTCAGAGATCATTGGTTGATCAGATACTAAAAGCAAGGCACCAACAGGAATTTCATCGTAGAACCCAGCAGTAAAAAGGGTAGCGGTCTCCATATCTATTGCCATGCACCGTAATTTTCTCAGATACTTCTTAAAATCATTGTCGTGCTCCCAAACCCTTCTGTTGGTTGTGTATACGGTACCGCTCCAATAGTCCTTCTTATAGGACCGTATAACCGTTGAAACGGCTTTCTGTAACCTAAATGCCGGTAAGGCTGGGACTTCTGGAGGCATATAGCTATCTGAGGTCCCCTCTCCCCTGATCGCCCCTATGGGTAAGATCAGATCACCTAATTTATTTTTCCTTTTAAGTCCACCACATTTCCCCAGAAACAAAACTGCCTTTGGTTTGATCGCCGTCAACAGATCCATGGTTGTTGCTGCATTTGGGCTTCCCATTCCAAAATTTATGATCGTAATGCCGTCACAGCTGGCATTAGGCATGGGCTTATCCTTGCCAATAATTTTTACCTTGTACTTCTTTGCAAAAAGATCTATGTACTGGTTAAAATTAGTCAGCAGAATGTACTTTTCGAAGTCTTTTAATTTCCTGCCAGTATATCTAGGAAGCCAACCTGCTACTATTTGATCTTTACTTTTCATTATCCTTGTTTTCTCCCACAAACTTAACCGATTTTATTTGATCCTTCTATTACATCCGGAAAACTCAAGGATTACCCAAATATATTCGCTACTATTTTTCGGGTTTTTTTATTAAATTTGTCAACTTATAATTAATCAGGAAATTAATCTTTATGTTACATTCAATATGAAAAAATTATTACTATCAATCTTAGCAGTCGGAATCGGAAGTGTGGCTCTTGCCCAATTAACATGTACGGATTTGTTCTTTTCAGAATATGTGGAAGGATCTGGAAATAACAATGCGATGGAAATATACAATCCAACGCAAGGGACAATCGATCTAAGCCAATACCTGGTCAAACGGTATTCAAATGGTAGCGGAACTGCTACTGAAACAATAAATCTTACCGGTATGCTCGCATCTGGAGATGTGGTAGTTGTTATGAATGGTCAAACAGATTCAGTATATGTAGATCCTCCGGGATATTGGTCAGAACCTACGGATGTCGTTTTTAGATCTTATGGGGACATTTTCGATGGAGATTATCCTGCCGTGATGTATTTCAATGGAGATGACGCTATTACCTTGGAAAAACTGGATCAAACGATTATAGACATATTTGGGAAAGTACAGGAAGATCCGGGACAGGCCTGGACGTCGGATACGTCAGCTAATTTTACAGATGCGAATGGTGGAACGTGGTGGACCAAAAGGCAAACACTTATTAGAAAGCCCAGCGTCACCGGTGGAGTGAGCATGAATCCAACTAGCTTTAACCCAACCATAGAATGGGACTCGTTACCGGATGATACATGGGATAGTCTTGGATCTCATACCTGCCCTTGTGCCGTTGTGGGCATCAATCAGCTCAACGGAAAATCAAATAATGCAATTTTTGTGTACCCTAACCCAATTGTTGCAGGAAGTTTTGAATTAAAAGCATCAAGCACAATCGAGATGGTTGAAGTATTTGACGTAATTGGCAAGGTGGTATACCGAGAATCAACGTTTTTATACAGAGAATCGGTTAAGATAATTCTGGGGAAAGTAAATCCAGGAATTTATTTAGTAAAAGCCGCACTGGAGAACGGAAACATCCTCACCAAAAAGGTATTGGTAAAATAAGTCAGGTAACTGCCTGATTGGTTCAGCTTATTGGCTTAGAATGAAAAAAGTATTGGCTTTTGTAGCTCTGTTATGTATTTGTGCGGTTACGTACGGACAAAAGGGAAAGATCAGTGGAACCATCAAAGATGATGTTACTAGAGAACCTCTCATTGGAGCAACAGTACTAATAGGGCCTGGAGTTGGTGCAGTCACCGATTTTGATGGCAAGTTCTCGATTGAAGCAGACTATGGTGAGTATACACTCTCAGTCTCTTTTGTTGGATTTGAAGCAAAAACAAGAGACATCACTCTGGATAGAAAACTGCTAATACTTAAGGATTTTAAGCTAGGCACTACCACTCTAACTGAAGTCCAGATTGTGGCAGATGTGGCGAGGGAAAGAGAAACACCTGTGGCATTTACCAATGTGTTACCTGCTCAAATAGAGGAAGAGTTGGCCTCGCAAGACATTCCGATGATTCTCAATTCTACACCAGGCGTATATGCCACCCAATCAGGTGGAGGAGATGGGGATGCCAGGATTACCATTCGCGGATTTAGTCAAAGAAACATTGCAGTAATGCTAGATGGGATTCCCGTGAACGATATGGAAAATGGTAGAGTGTACTGGTCTAATTGGTTTGGACTTGATGCAGTTACAAGAAGTATCCAGGTTCAGAGAGGACTGGGGGCTTCTAAGATTGCAATTCCTTCAGTAGGTGGCACGATGAATATTCTAACAAAGGGTATAGACGCAAAAAAGAGTCTCTCCATCAAACAAGAAGTTGCTAATGATGGTTTTTACCGAACCACTGTAGGGCTCACCACCGGCAGAATGGAGAATGGCTTAGGTGTTACCGTTGCAGCATCTTACAAAACAGGTAATGGATGGGTTGATCAGGCTTTCACGGATGGTTGGTTTTATTACATGAAAGTTGAAAAAAAGCTAGGAAAACACTTGCTCAGCTTAAGTGGCATGGGAGCTCCTCAGAGCCATGGTCAACGTTCTTACAAAAACTCTATTGCCAGGTTTGATTCGAAATTTGCAGGAGATTTGGGTATTACAGATGCTGACTATTATGTTCAGGATAATTCTGGTTACGATAGTCTGGTGTTTAATCCAACGGATACCGTTCGCAAGGTGGCTATAATGTCGAATAGAGGAAGGAGATATAACAAGCATTGGGGTGTGCTTGAGCGATTTACGATTTCCTCTAATGGTGACACAAATCATGTGGAGGAAGAGATTGTAAATGAGAGAATCAATTACTACCACAAGCCTCAATTTGCACTGCGTGACTTCTGGACGTTGTCTGACAAAGTATATATATCCAATATTGTATATGTATCCATAGGCCGCGGCGGGGGAACCCGTTTGCTAAATTCACCTGATGAGAACGGTGTAGCCTATATCGAAAATGATTTCGACCAGGCGGGACAGCTAAATATTCAGAAGATTTATAATACCAATGCCTATGGGCCTTTCTCTGTGGATGGTCTATACAGTCCAACATTGCACAAATCTGGTAATATTATCAGTAGCTCAGTTAATAATCACAACTGGTACGGTATGCTAAGCACCCTGACGTATTATGTTTCAGATTCCCTATCAATTTCTGGTGGAATTGATCTACGCAGCTATCGTGGAGAACACTATTCAGAAGTTCACGACCTCTTGGGTGGAGATTACTATGTAAGTGAGGACGATGAAACCACGGCAGACCTTAGCGAACCTGAGACTAGAATGAAGGAGGTTGGAGATAAGATAGGTTACAATGATGTGGGCTATGTGAGATGGGCAGGAGGCTTCGCCCAGGTGGAATACAAAACGGGGTTGTGGAGTACGTTTTTAAATGTGTCTGGGGCCCAAACAAGTTATAAAAGAGTGGATTACTTCAAGAAGAAGGACCTTGTACTTAGTGATACTACCTATGTGCAAGGATTAGGATTGATCGACACTATTATCAGGAACGGCAGCGTGTACACTATCAACTCCCCAGAGACCCGTTACACGGAAATTGGCTGGAATAGCATTCCTGGATTCACCGTTAAAGGTGGAGCAAATTATAATATTAACGAATTTCACAACGTGTTTTTTAATACAGGGTATATCTCAAAAGCACCTAAGTTCATTAATGTCATAGACTATGATAATAAGTTTATTCAAAGTATAGAAAACGAAAAAATTATTGCATTTGAATTGGGCTATTCCTACAGAAGTAAAAAGTTTTCGACAAATCTAAACGGTTATTATACCTCATGGCAAAACAAGCCAGTATCAAGAGGAATGAGTTTCGAAGATAAGAACGGTGACTTCTTTAGAGTGAATATCAACGGAATGGATGCTTTACATATGGGTGCGGAATTAGATGCAGCCTTTAAGGTGAGCGATAAACTGAAAGTCGAGGGAGTTGTCTCTCTGGGAGATTGGACCTGGCAATCCGCTGAATGCGTAATACCATTCAATGAAAACACTTTAGAGTTCACGGATGACACCCTGTGCTTTGATGCCACGGGTGTTCATGTAGGCGATGCAGCACAGACCCAGGTTGGTGCGAGTGTACGTTACGAGTTTATCAAACGACTCTATGTTAAAGCAAGAACCACTTACTTTGCTAACCACTATGCAGATTTTAATCCATTTGGACTGAATGGAGAATTTGCCCAAAGAGAATCCTGGATAATGCCTTCCTACATGATGACAGATGCACATACTGGTTACAAGCTCCAGTTGAAAAAGTCATGGCTGGATTTCAGATTATCAGTATTGAATATATTTGACACGGCATATCTGGCAGATGCCAAAAATAATGATGGCAATTCAACGAACGTAGCCAACTTCGATGCAGCCTCTGCAGGCGTATTTTTTGGGCTGGGTCGACGCTATAATTTGTCTCTAAAAATCACAATTTAGCATGTCATAAATATCAAATTTATTTTCAACAATTAATCAGATAAACCAAAATGAAAAAACTATTTTTTGCCATAACATGGATCGCCACAAACTCTTTATCTTTTGCCCAATCAGACATTGCGGCAGCACGTGCAATGGGGGATGGAGCTTCTGTTACCATAACCGGAATAGTCACTAGTGGCAGTGAGTTAGGTGTTATTAGATATGTTCAAGACCTAAGTGCAGGAATCGCCTGTTATCCAGGATCTGGATCAGTCACTTTTACACCATCTCGAGGTGATTCTATTACTATTTCAGGCACGTTAAAAGATTACAATGGTCTTTTGGAAATTGACCCCATTACCAACGTTATTACTATATCAACTGGCAACCCCCTGCCTTCACCAGAAATCATTACTCCATTGCAAATGGATGAAAATACAGAAGGGGAATTGGTTCAGATAGACAATGTAGTCTTTGGAGCGGCCTGTTCAAATTTTCTGGGAAATACAGCTTATGGGTTTACAAGTAATAGTGAAACAGGCACCATATACGTTAAAACAGGGTCACCTCTTGAAGGCAGTCTTGTCCCAATAGGGTCTATAAGTTTAACAGGAATCATGTCTCAATTCACATTTTCCAGCCCTGCTAATGATGGATACCAGCTCTTACCTAGAGATATTTCAGATCTTGGCTCTAGTGCAACATTTAACTTCAACTCTTGCGTTGAGCAGATTAATATTACCAGTACCAGTTTTGACCTTGTTTGGACTACTGATAGTGCAGGAAGTACTAACATTAGATATGGACTTACTAATTCTTTAGAGTTGGGTGATATAAATAGTGGAGGTTCAACTACTTCCCATACTATGCAATTAACCTCATTAAGCCCAGCTGCTTTTTACTATGTAAAAGCTTATACCACAATTGGGACCGATACTGCATTTTCTGGTATAGAATTATACTCAACAGCTTCAAACTCATCAGGTGAAATAAAAGTATACTTTAATAATCCTGTAGATACCTCGGTATCTACAGGGACAGATGCCATCTACTTAGATGGAACTTTTAATGATACCATAGCGGCATACATCGGTCGTGCCCAAAACACAATTGATCTATCAATCTACAATAACAATAATTCAATGATAGTAGATTCTATCAATGCGGCATACAACAGGGGTGTAAATATCAGATATGTCAGTGAGTCAGCAGTTGCAAATACTGAGCTTAGCAATATGGATTCCAATATAGGATACAT
>DTSC01000165.1 GCA_012965625.1 Flavobacteriales bacterium
CCCACCTTGTCAAATTCTATGTATTCGCAATCACTTAGAGCTTCGCGAATTACCAGCTTTCCATTCTCAACAAAACGTGCAGGCCTGGTATACTCTTCAATTACGTCAATTGGAGAAAATGGTGCTTTGTATTCGAAAGGCCATTTCCTTTTCATTGGTAAGCCTCCTACAAGGCATTCAAAATCTGTTAGTTTTAGCTTTTCATTGTAATAACCTAAGATTACATTATCCATTCCTGGTGCAACGCCACAGTCAACTATAGCTGTTACTCCTTTCTCTTTTGCCAAATCGTTGAGTTCAAAAGCATCTTCAGGGAAAAAAGAAATATCCACAACATCCTTTTTTGTATTAATAATAGATTTAAGTGTTTCATAGCCCAAGAATCCTGGAACTGCACAGATAGCCAGATCAAAGGGGGCTAATGCTTTATGTAGTTTTGCTTCATCCTTAACATCTAATTCTATAAGATCCAGATGGGAACACCGCTTTTTTGCTCTATCTAGTGCTTTATTGTTTAGATCAGCCAAGGTGACCTTGTGGTTTCTCGTCATGTCCATGGCCATTGCGCTTCCAACCATGCCAGCACCTAAAACGATTACATTGCCCATTTTGAAAAGTTTAGATAATAAAAGATGATGAAATAGAGATTAGTGGTAAAATAAAAAAAGGTTCCTATATAAACAAGGAGGAATTATAATCCGGGAATCAGGATCCAGGGCATTTTACTAGTCTTTATATTTCGGAAATTATGCATGGATCAAAAATAGGAAACTTTATTTAGATAGAATTAATTCTATCATTCAATTTATACATGTAATAAATAAAGCATTGCGATTAGAAGAACATGCAGAAAATTATTATTAAATATTGTGTTGTTGAAAAAATTGAGATGAACCCATGATTGCTTTAATAAAAACTATTTCTTTAGCAGTTTCTCGACAATTGTTTCAGTACCAGACCTTATTAGTAAAAAATAGATTCCTGGAATTATATCTGAAGACATATGCAGTCTGAATGATTGGTTGCTGTCTGTATCGGTGCTTGCCTCTGTTGTGAAATCAATTTCCTGCCCAAGAATATTTGTTATATAAATTTGTTCTATAGCTTTTATTCTAGTAGTAATGTTTATAGTATTTAGGAATGGGTTGGGCATAACAGAAATCATTTTCCTTTTATTATCATCATTCTCCAGATTTAAGGGAATGGCATTAATAATGCCTGTTGCGTATAAATTTGAATCTGTGCTCAATCCACTGAGTATAGGAAAGGAGGCAATAAAACCCCTCATTCTTACTTTTTGTCCTTCGCTAAGCATGTTCTGGCATGAATTATAGCTCATATAATTTTCTATTTGATCAACTATATTGGTATCATAGACACTGTTTCCAGCAGTATCATTGGTACAGGTATTGGCTATTTGAGAACAAGAACCGCTGTATTTATTTGGTGGCGTATCACAGACTTCGTCTCCAGTGGTATCACATACAGAACCACATCCGGCAGAGTTGCTCAAGAAAGTATGGTACAGTCCAAAAGTATGGCCAACTTCATGAGTTCCTGTCCTGCCATCTACACTTGAAGTTCCTATTGTTCCCCAGTGATCATGGCGTACAACAATACCCCATGTTTTCCAGGGGCCACCATAGGTGAAATTTGTGCCGGGATATTGCGCATAACCCAAAGTATTACCCTGTATAGACCTAACAATCCAAATATTATAATACATATCTGCTGGCCATTGGCTGAGCTTCTTGCAATTATCAAAGTCCAGGCTTGTGGGCTCAGGATGAGGGATTATGGATGTATCTATCCTAACAATTCCTGAGGTTGAATCTCCGTTGGAATCCAGCTTTGCTAATATGAACTTGAATCCAACAGCAGATGCATAAGGTTTGAAAAGGTCTCTGGTAAGTGATGTGTCGGCATTTTCCCGATTGAAATCCTCATTGATAACACGTAAGCCATCCACAACTTGAGAATCTGTTATATTCCCCACACCTGCATTGTGTATGATGTGAACAACCGTTGGAAAAATAAGTGTGTCTCCTTGTTGATCTTTGAATTTAGCATTTAAAACATTGCTTCTGATTCTTTGAAGGTCTGTCGTGCCTTGGGCATTTAAGGGCATCATCTGGGATTCTGTGCCACATTTTTTTTGAGCAATTACCAAGTTGGAACAAAGGGTAATAAGGAAGCAGATGATATAGAAATGATAATTTTTCATTTCATTAAGTAAAAATACTTCAAAATCAAATAACCAGAATATTTAAAACTATTGAGGTGTTTGTCATGCAAATCTAATTAATCTCTTTGATTGTTTTATCACCTTAAATTAGGCGCTATGAGGAGAGGAGATTTTCATTGATTCATCATAATACATGAACAAAATGAATTAAGAATAAGTCCATATAAGTTAATTGGAACCAAGGTTGATATAGATAAATTAGCCAGAAAATGTGTATATTTCTCTCTCAATTTTACTTAATTATGAAAAAATGAAATACAGCGATCTTCACCGGCATTTAGATGGTTCAATTCGAATGGGAACCCTTGTTGATCTTGCAGATAACTTAGGCATAGGTCTTCCTGAAGATCCTCAGGAAATCACCTTTTTCAAAGGCATGGGCCTCGAAGCAGCCCTTTCACGATTTGCGATAACCCTTTCTGTTTTACAGCAACCTGCTGCTGTTAGGCGTGTAGCAGATGAAATATGTCAGGATGCCCAGCGTGAGGGTCTTCATGTTTTAGAAATTCGCTTTGCTCCTCAGCTTCATAAAGGTGGCTCTGTGGAAGAGGTCGTTGATTCTGCTTTAGAGGGCATTCAAGGGAGGGCGGGCCTTATCTTGTGTGGGCTTTATGGAGAATCTCCTGCAGTATTTGAACAATTGGTTGAGATTGCAATACCAAGGAAGGGGGTTGTTGGCCTTGATCTGGCAGGAGCTCCTTCTCCTTCTCATAAATTTGGAATGCTGGATTATGCCGATGCATACCATAATGCCAGAGACCATGGAATTGGCCGTACTGTTCATGCTTCAGAGGGCAGGTCTGTAGAGGAAATTAGGTGGGCTATCGAGTCTTTACATGCACAAAGAATCGGACATGGCACAACCCTCCTTGAAGATCATCAAATCGTGGACCTGGTTTTAGAAAAAGAGGTGCTTATCGAAGCCAATGTTACTTCCAATGTGGATATAGGTGCGGTGGAATGTCATGCGGAACATCCCATCGCAAAATGGCTGAAGCTTGGTGTGAAGGTTGCTATCTGCACTGATAATACGCTGCTATCCCAGGTAGATGCGCCGACAGAATATGAGCGCATTTCACAAATTCCGGAAATGACGCCAGATATGATGAGCCTTTGTGAAGCCAATGGACTTAACGGCCGGTTCTTGCGATAAATTTACCTGGCAATAGCCAAATCCTTATAAAGAAGATAAATAATCCCTTAGTTGTTATCTTAATTTGTGTTCCTTTTTGATTTTGACAGATCAAGCAACATTCCCATTTGCAACCCT
>DTSC01000166.1 GCA_012965625.1 Flavobacteriales bacterium
ATCATACTCAAACCAATAGTTACCAACGGTATTATCCAGGCCATCACCAACAACATAAAAACGATAAGGTGGCGATATTTCAGGATCGAAAAAATCTTTGTCTTTTGGAGGTTTGATCTCTGTATTGGCAAGACCGGGAAGCAGGGAATTAGGATTTGCAGGGATGTCAAGCTCTATTAGGGACGGTACACCCCCACAAATTGTAACCTCAACCTTTATAGGTGGTAATGCAGAATATCCTGATAAGAAGTTGATGAAGTCTTCAAATAGAATAATGTAATCTTCAGCAGGAATGCGCAAGGTCTCCACACCGTCTGGGCATCCACTTCCTGGTTGCAATGTTTGGCTCTCAGGAATAAAGATCTTTGGTTCACCCAATCCTTTTGTGTACGAAAGGTTATGCCTGTACCAGCTTACAATATCTGAACCAAAAATGTCTGTTAGTGGTAAGGTGTCCCCATCCGTTTCAGAAAGGTCCAGCCCTAAGGCTTCAAGAACATTGTTTGGATAAGTTTGATCACCGGTTTTAGTACTTCCAATAGTTTGATGTGCCCAGGGGCCGATGACCACTTTTTGCAGTTTCCTGTTCTCTGGTGAGCTATACTTGCGCATCAGGTTATTGGTTTCAATTTGCCCGTCTACGAAGATGTCCCACCAGCCAAACAAGTGATAGGCAGGCACGTCCATGTTTTCATAACGGCTATGCGTACCATTTACATCACCTTCGCCTTTCTCATCAACCATGGCCCTGCTTGCATCCATATCTGCCCGCCCAATAGCATTGGGATAGTATCCCGCAACATCATTATCACTAGGCCTGAACATGGTAAAGTGATCTATCGCCTCTGTGGCAGCGTCAAACTTATTGTTATTGCCATAATCCCAGGAAGTATGCATTGAATTATGTACTCCGCCCGGGTTTCCCAATGCCACGTCGAGGTCCTTGAAATAATTGATCACATTTACAGAATCGTCATCCACGCCAGTAAATATTTGTCCTTTTACCCAACCGGTTACAATACGATCTCTAAAAACACCATTCTGGTAACCCGTATACTTGAAATGCTCGTTGGTGGCAACAATGGGAAGCAAGCATTTTAACCCTGCCATTGAGGTATTAATTTTATGTGCTGCAGCTGCCTGGTACTGCGTGTTTCCCAGTGCTGAGGCACCAAAGGTCCCAATACAGGGGGTGGGTATTGCAAAAGTATCCGGAATGCCATCCCTGTTATAGTCATAAACCCTGGTCAACCGGTTAATTCCATATGTTGTATCCATAACACCATCTAAATCAATGTCATAAATAGAAGGCTCATCTTTTAGCCAGCTCATACTGCTGTCAAACTGGTATGCTCCCGTCATGTAACGGATGCTATTATAGCCATCTTCGTGATGGTTTCCATGCTTGGAGGCAGCTTTACCAGGTTCCGGTGGGTCGTTAATGGGAGTCTGCCTGTCTAATACGTGGCCCCAGTTAGGGTGATAGGGGTCCTTGCTCCAGCTGTCGCTGTACATGGGCATATAAACGCCTTCTGAAGTATACCTACCACGCATGTCTTGCATTACTCCCACATATCCCAGCAGGGTCATTAGCGCCATGGCGTCTTCACCTGTTTTATCATAAGGAGTACGGGTAAAAACAACCGGCAACTGATATGGATTTGGGTTTGGAATTAGAGAATCAGAATCATAATCATTCCATTTTAATTTTAGCGGATCAGTGGATAAGGTATCAGGCGGTGTAATGGAATCATAAATAATGATCTGGGTGCCCTTGGTAATAAGCTCAACAGTAAATGAGTCAAGGACATCTTGGTTGGCGATGTTTGTGTCAATAGATATGAAGTACGAAAGGCAGTCTGAAAGCACCGGCAGGTAGATATCGGTATAGAGCTTAATTCCATCGGGCATCGTAAAAGGGACGGTCATGATCGTCGCAAACTCATTAATATTGTCGATTTGGCCATTATTTGCCGTTTCATTGTTTTGTGCCAATGAAAACAATGGCAGGGCCATAATGATCAACACCTTTGAAAGATTTTTTATCATAATTGATCCGGAATATTTCAGATTGAAAAGGGATACAATTATAATCATTAATTGCCAGATAAGCAAAATGGGTTTTGCTAGTTTATGGGTTGGATAGTTCTCTATTGTTCTTTGCTTAGACTTTCAGAGAATGATTAATTTTGTTCCATATTAAGAATTTTAACAAGTCAGATTATGTGGTTTAGGGTAGCAGTCATTGTTGGAATATTAATCCTTATTGATCTTTATTTTTTTCAATCTATTAAGGTGTTTTTTCAGGATTTATCTCCTGATAGAAAAAAGATCATCTATTTATTTTATTGGTTGATCACAGCATTATGCATTGCTTTTATCTTTTCATTTAGATCATTGCCTGATGCTGGATTCTGGAAAGGACTTAGACTATATGGCTTGTCTTTTGTCTTTATCATCCTTGTTTGTAAGTTATTGGGGATCCTTCCTATTATATTAGATGATATCATTCGCCTGTTCAAATGGATAAGCGGATTCCTCTCCGTTGGTGTTAACAATATAGGCGGCGAAGGAATTTCCAGGTCAAAATTCTTAAGTCAGCTGGCTATCTTAATTGCTTCTGTTCCTTTTATTACATTTTTATATGGCATGATAAGAGGAGCATTTAATTACCAGGTTATTTCAAGAAAATTGACACTGACTGAATTGCCTGAAGCATTTAATGGACTGAAGATTGTCCAGATTTCGGATTTACATCTTGGAAGCTTTACTTCTACAAAGCCCTTAGAGGAAGCAGTTGACATTGTTATGAAGCAAAAACCAGACATCGTTCTATTTACTGGAGATCTGGTAAATAACAAGGCGGAAGAGGCAGAAGGGTTTATTGAGGTTTTAAGCAAAATAAGTGCTCCACTTGGGAAATTCTCAATACTGGGTAATCATGACTATGGACACTATACAAAATGGAAAAGTGAAGAGGACAGGCTTGAAAATATGAAAAGATTAAAAGCGATTCACAAGGAGATGGGCTGGGATTTATTATTAAATGAGAACCGTCTTGTTGAAAAGGATGGAGCTATTCTACCTATTGTTGGCGTGGAAAATTGGTCTGGAGTGATGCGGTTTCACCAATATGGTGACCTGGCAATGGCCCTTGCTGGAGTTGAAGATTTGCCCAATAAACTGCTGCTATCTCATGACCCCTCACATTGGAAAGCAGAAGTAGTAAAAAAAAATCGAGATATTGCAGTGACTTTTTCAGGGCATACGCATGGAATGCAGTTTGGTATAGATATACCTGGTATCAAATGGAGTCCCGTACAATATGTATATAAGCAATGGAAAGGCCTTTATGAGGATGGAGGCCATTATCTTTATGTAAATCCGGGGCTGGGATTTATTGGGTATATGGGTAGGGTAGGGATACTCCCTGAAATTACGGTCTTTGAATTGTCCAGATCATAATGGCATAAGTCTCTTTGTAATAAAGATCTGTAAAGAAATATTC
>DTSC01000167.1:0-3759 GCA_012965625.1 Flavobacteriales bacterium
CTTGTTGTGCATCCGTTAGAATCCGTGACAATGACGTTATAAACACCAGCATATAGGTTATTAGCCGTTGCCGTAGTTTGCGCCAGAGAATCATCCCACAAATATTGATATGGGGGCATGCCTCCAGTAGCATTAACTGATGCAGAGCCATCATTGGTGCCGCAATTTGCATTTGTTGAATTAGATGTTAAAACCAAAGCTGATGGTTCAGTCAAGGTTATATAGCCGGTAGCTGAGCAAGAATCACTTCCAGTTACAATTACCATATATGTTCCTGCTGAAAGTCCAGTCGCCATTGAATCTGTTTGATTATTAGGATCATCCCATGAATAGTTATAGGGTGTCATTCCTCCAGTAACATTTGCCAATGCAGTGCCATCTGAGCCACCATTACAGCTAATATTCCCTGCAGAAATGGAGCTGATCATTGGTGCACCAGTATTACTAATGGTGGCAGAACCATTTCCTGTGCATCCATTGGCATCAGTAATGGTTACATTATAAATCCCTATATCAAGTCCTGTTGCAGTATCATTTGTTTGAGCACTAGGATCGTCCCATGCATAAGTAAAGGGAGCCGCTCCACCAGAAAGACTTACATAAGCCTCTCCATCAGAAGCACCGCAAGATGCATCCTGGCTTGTAGTGGTAACAGTAATTGCCGGAGAAGCAGCTATCACGATAGTATCTGTGACTGTACAGCCATTGGTGTTGTCCGTTCCTACTACGATATAAGTGGTGGTGGAATCTGGTGTAACAGAGATGTCTTCAGCTGTATCAATTTCTACACTATCAATTCCCATCCATGATACTGAGTAGTTAGGAATCTGCATCGGTGCAAACTGTATTCCTTCGTTTGTTGCTGACCAGGCACCATTACTGTTTCTGCCTGCAACAACATCTGCATCTGAGCCATCAATATTCTCAATACCCATAGTATGCAAACCTCCATCAGTTGGCATTGAAGTAGTGTGAATTTCAATAATATTAGAAGTTTCATAAAGAAGAATCTGCATTGTTATATCGAAATTAGGAGATGGACCCGGAAAATGAGGTACACCAATAATATTAACAATTAGGACCCTGTTGGGTGCAAATCCTTTGGTGAAATATTCAATGGTTCCTCCTCCAGGGCTACCTGGATCGAGGTCTGACCAGGCAAAAGAGATCAAGTTGTTAGGGGTAAGAGCATTTGGTAGAAGTTGCCCAGAACAACAACCATCATCAGTTGTGCTTGTGAAGGTAATAAATCCATTTGACGAGATATAAAAGTCAGCGTATGTATTGCAATAAAAGGTAAAGTCAAAACCTATGGGAAGTGCTAGGCTAACATCATCATCAAATAATGAAACAACTGTACCCGAACCGCTTTGTGGAGAAAAACCAATGGAGCCTACTATATATGAGCTGCAATCACTTGAATTTACATTCACATGTAATATTGTTGAGTCTCCTGCACAGATTGTTGTAGTATCCGCAGTAGCATTGACGGATAATGGAAATGTACTGCTTATACTGGTAGCTGCAGTATCATTAGTGTTGTTTCCATCTCCTGGCATCGCTGTCCAGACAGATACATTATATGTACCTATGGGATACATATTTACAGTAGCTAAAAAGCTGAAGCTAACCGTTCCTCCTGGTAATAAGTTGGAAGATAAAACAAGGTATTCATTAGAAGAACTGAAATTTACAAAATAACCCATGGGTATTGTGTCACCAGCCATCAATGTATCTCCATAATTCAATATGGTTACAGAAATTATTTCAGCACAGCCTGTTCCTAAGCTATCTATAGAAATAACACTTACATCTATTGCCGGTGGTTGGGTAATGGTGACATTAACCACAGAAATACATGTATCCGCATCAGTTACTGTTACGGTATAGGTGCCAATAGTTAAATTACTAGCCATTGCATTCGTTTGGGCTGCGGGATCATTCCATAGATAAGTGTAAGGAAGTGTTCCTCCTGTAGTCGTCACTGTTGCTGAGCCGTCATTTCCTCCAAAATATGTAACGTTATTTGAAATAGAAATGCTGGCAGTTGGGGCACTTATTCCGATTACAGCTACTGAATCTACTGAAGAACAACCCAGAGAATCACTTACTATGACCGTATAAGTGCCAGGAGCAAGTGCTGTAGCGTGTGCTGTTGTTTGCACGGAAGTATCATTCCACAAATAAACATAGGGAGGGGTTCCTCCGGAGGCCAGGACGGTTGCATCGCCATTTGCTAAACCACAGATTGCATCATTGTGATTAATAAACAGGGAAATTGGCAAGGGCTCATTTATGGTTGACGAGATATTTGCTTCACAACCATTTGAGTCAATAACAGAAACTGTAAATACACCAGCTTGCAAATTAATTGCAGTAGAATCAGTTTGAGCACCTGGATCATTCCATAAATAAGTATATGGAGGCAGACCACCTGAAACGGAAACGGAAATTGAACCATCTGATCCGCCAAAACAAGAAACATCACTTGAAGAAACAATGCTGACTGTAGCCGCACCAGCATCATTTACCGAGACTACTCCAGAAGCAACGCAGAGATTTGTGTCCGTTACCAAGACCGTATATGCTCCTGCAGGCAGTGCTATAGCTGAATCTGTTGTTTGAGCCAGACCATCATTCCACAAATAAACGTAAGGTCCGGTTGTTCCGCCTACTATGACATACGCTGAACCATCAGCCGAATCACAAGTTGCATCTGTGCTTCCAAGAGCAAGATTAATTGGAGGCAAGACTGTAATGGTTATGCTATCACTTACAATGCATCCATTACTCAAGTTAGTAACATCAACATTAAAAGTTGTTGTTGTACTAGGACTAGCAATGGGAGAAGGGATAACTGAATCTGACAATTCAGCGCTAGGATACCAAAGATAAGTGAAGTTTCCACTCGTTCCAGTAATACTTATATCATCCATTGCCCAATGGTCACAACAAGCTCCTGAATGGGCAAGCTGAAACCACCTGAATCTCGTTGCACCTGTTTGCGCTCCAACAGGGATGGTTTCTGAGATAAAGGTAAAGTTCGGATATAGGCTTTCATCATAAGTATTAATGTTAATCCAATTTAGGCCTCCGTCTATAGAATATTCGAGTGCAACGTTTTCTCCTATATCTGCATTTTCACATGGTGATAAGCCATCGGCAATTTTTAAATTAAACTCAATGGTACCGCCACTTGCACAATTCATATTATTTGTGATTGCTTCCCTTGTTAAATCATCGTCAAAATAAAGTGCATTTCCAGATACAGATCCACAATTGGTATTTGCAGTTCCAACAACTGTTGTCCACAATGACATATCAATGCCAGGATCAAAATCTTCCTGTAAATTTCCTCCAATTACCCCTGCATCTAAATTTACTGAGCTGCCTTCACATATTGTAGTGTCTCCAGGCAATATTATTACTGAAATGGGATTATCGATAGTTATTTCTATGCTCTTCGTTTTTACACATCCAGCTAATGAGGTAACTGTAACTGTATAAATAGTGCTGGTATTTGGTGAGGCAAAAGGATTTGAAATATTGGCATTATCCAAGGTGCTGGCATTATCCCAGCTAAATGTATAGGTGCCCGCAGGGGAAGCAGATACACTTAATTGTATTCCGGCAATATCACACATCGTTGCATTAGGTGATGTGGTAATAGTATAATCAGGTACAATATTGATGGTGATTGTATCAATATATGAGCAGGCCCCTGTTGAGTCTCCACTTACTATATAGGTTGTTGTAGAA
>DTSC01000167.1:3780-12376 GCA_012965625.1 Flavobacteriales bacterium
TTGCTTATTGTATCATTGCTTAAGCCAGTAGAAGGGGTCCATGTATATGAGATACTACCCGTAGCATTCAGCTGAATACTGTCAGGTTCGCAATGGAAAATATCCGGACCTGCATAAACCCCCTGGAATACTTTTATATCAAAAACATAGGTTTGCTTTCCAACAATAGGGCAAAAATTATCCTGCACTGTAACTGTAAAGACATTCGTTCCCAGGTCATTGTTCGAAGGAACCCATGAGAAAGAACCCATAACCGGATTAATGCCGGTGGTGTCAAAAGTAGCTCCAGGAATTGAAGTAGATAAATTTGTTGTAAGCATTAAAGTGTCTGCAGTATCAAGATCAGAAGCTGTTAGATCAAAATATACCGGTATTCCGACACAAACTTCTATAGAGTTGCTGTCTACCAACACACCACCCCCTGAGAAGTTGGTAATAAGTGGGCTGTTGATTTCAGGCTGCAGGTTTGAAGGGCAATCCAGCACCAGCACCTGGATATCACGCATTACACTTCCAATCAAAACAGAGTCTCTGTATTCTTCTACCAGAACCGTCACAATGCAAGTTTGTGTTGTGTCAGGGGTTAGATTCAGGTTCCCTGTTAAAGAGTCAAAAACGACCCAACCCGAATCAGTAGTTATAGGATAAGTAGCAGAATAAGGAAAAACATAGGTCAAAGGAACTCCGGCAGAGCCCATTGCATCAATTAAGGTGTAGACAATTGAATCACCATCACTGTCAAAAGCACTAAGGCTATAATTGATCAATTGATCTTTGCAGATATAAGGAACCGGCAAGGTTGTAAAAGCTGGAGAGCTGTTACATTGGCCCGCACTATTGTTAAGCTTTGATTCAATATATAAGTTTTGATTGGCTGGAGTTACTAAGTTGGTAATGGTGGGGTTTCTACAACAAAGGCTATAGCTAAAGACCCAATCCGGACAGTTGGAAGGCAGGGTAAAGGTTCCCTGATACTCATAATGCTCAGCACCAGGATTAGTGCCACCATTACAAGTGCTTAAGGCAGAGGCACATAGAGGGGAGATGTCTGTGGGAGGGCCTGTTTGTGTAAGTGGTACAGAGTTGGTTGAGCCGCAAGACAGGGAGCTGACATTTATAGACAAACCTGTAGGTGCAGGCACACCATTGCAGTCGCGATAAAAGTTAAGCGTGAATTGATAAGTGTTGCCTCCCAGGCATGTATAGGTAAGGTCCATGCCCATGGCATGTGATGCTTCTGCCTTATTTGAAAAGAGAGCCATGCAAAAAGCAAATGCAATAATGACTTTCGTAAATAGCTTGTATTTAGCAGCTGGAAATTTTTTCATTGTGGTGGTTTAATAAATAAAATTCAGATTGTATTTTTGTTGGAACAAGTATGTAAATTTACATATAATATAGCTTTCTACAAAATGCAGAGATCAATAATAATTAGGTTAGTATTACCATTCTTAACAACACTGATTTTCAATGAAATATCATATAGTCAGGCCACAAATTCTGCTGAGCTTGATTCTATTAGAACCTATCTGAAGCAGCAGCAAAACTGTTGGAATGAAGGTAGTCTTGAATGCTTTATGGCCTATTATTGGAAATCAGATTCTTTAAGGTTTGTTGGAAAGGAAGGAATTACTTATGGTTGGCAAGCTACCTTTCTCCGTTATAAAAAAAGGTATCCTGACAAATTGTCTATGGGCCAGCTTGATTTTGAAATTTTATATAGTGAGGCTTATAGTTCCCAAACTATAATTATTGTAGGCAGCTGGCATCTTACACGAGAAAATGACAATTTAGGTGGTCACTTTTCTTTAATTTGGAAAAAAATAAAAGGGAGATGGGTGATTGTAATTGATCACACAAGCTAATTATGTGAGATAGTTAAAATTATGATTTGCTTTAATCGTCTTCAATGATTCATAAATCAATCGAATAACGTTTTCAACATCCTTCCTGTGTACACATTCTACTGTGGTGTGCATATACCTTAATGGTAAGGAGATGAGCGCTGAAGCAACTCCTCCTGTTGAATAAGCGAATGCGTCTGTGTCAGTACCTGTAGCCCTGGAAGCAGCTGCTCTTTGGAAAGGAATCTTGTTTTTTTCAGCAGCTTTAATGATCAATTTTAAGAGGTTGTTCTGAACCGCTGGACCATAGGTTACTACAGGTCCATCACCACAAGCTGCAGAGCCCTGTAATTTTTGATTGATCATAGGTGTATTTGTGTCATGGGTTACATCCGTAATAATGGCTACATCAGGCTTTATTCTATCAACAACCATTTCTGCACCTCTTAATCCCACTTCTTCCTGGACAGAATTTGTAATATATAGGCCAAAGGGGAGTTTGGTCTTGTTTTCCTTGATTAATCTTGCAACCTCGGCAATCATAAAACCGCCAGCTCTATTGTCCATTGCCCTTCCTACAAAGAGATTCTTGTTTAAGGTCATGAATTCATCTTCATAAGTAATAACACATCCAACATGTACCCCAAGCGCTTCAACCTCTTTTTTTGTTTTGCAGCCACAATCAAGAAAGATGTTTTTTAAAGTTGGGCTTTCTTCCTTGCTGAAATTTCTTGTGTGAATTGCTGGCCAGCCAAATACTGCTTTAACTATTCCTTTATCTGTATGAATATTTACTCTTTTAGATGGTGCAATTTGATGATCTGACCCACCATTTCGGATGACATATATAAATCCATCAGTAGTAATATGATTGACATACCATGAAATTTCATCAGCATGGGCCTCAATAACGACTTTGTATTTTGAATTTGGGTTGATAATACCCACTGCTGTACCATACGTATCAACGAAATAATCATCAATATAAGGTTTCAGGTAATTTAGCCATAGCTTTTGACCCTCCGCTTCATAACCTGTAGGAGATGGATTGTTAATATATTCTTCAAAAAATGCAATTGAGTTTTTTGTTAAAATCTTCTTAATAGCCATTGCTGTTATTTATATTATTTAAAGAATATTGACTTCTTTAATTCTGTTAATGGGAATGGTAATGCCACCTTTCAACGAAATGTTCTTTTCCGTTGTTGCCCAAATAGTTGTATTTACAAGTTTGTCGCCGTCTGAATCTTGAAAAATAATTTTAACCTTATAATGCTCAATATTTCCTAAGCGTGTAGCATTTTCTAATTTAATTTGCCTTCTTGACTTATCATCATAAGAGGAAAGGACTTCATCTTTTGGGAATTTACAATTCCTGACGTCTTCCTTCTTTATTTCTGCAATATCAGCCTCAGTCCCCGGAATAAAGTCTGATTTAATGTTTTCATGTACAGCTCTTAATATGTCTCTTCTGCTAATTTGACCAACGAGGATGCCATCTTTATCTAGTACAGGAAATCGTCGGTATACATTTTTTATAAAAATTCCAGCAGCAAAGTAAATATCCATATGTGCCAAAATTGTGTCAACCTCTACTGTCATAAAATCAGCAACATTTATTTTTGGGATGTCATTATCTAATCCCTTAGTTAATAGTTTTAGGCAATCTTTTTCTGAGATTAGACCCAAAAGGCAATTGTCTTCATCAACTACTGGCGCTCCTGAAATTTCATTGTCAATAAGAAACTTAATAGCATCATAAATATTTGTTGATGGTTTAAGGGTTAGCAGTTTGCTTGCCATGTAATCCTGAACAAGAGGTGATTTTTTCATATTTGAATTGTTAAAGTGAAATAAATTTCACCTATATAAGAAATCTATGTTTTTACAAATTTAATAAATGCAAAACGACCTATCAAAGAATAATGTTTTTAAATTCGCCTAATTATCAGCAACATGCTTGAGAGAACATAATGCTTCATATATATATTAAAGGTAATACAGTTTTTTAGTGGGAAAGTTTGGTAAATGGATTGGAGGTGGGCTAGGTTGGGCTTTTGCAGGTCCGATAGGTGCCATGTTGGGATTTGCGATAGGATCGATGTTCGATAATGCGGAGCGGGTGGATTTTAATTATCGTGGGGACATGCCTAGATCATCACGAACCAAGACGGGGGACTTTGGACTAAGCTTGTTAATATTGGCAGCGGCAGTCATGAAAGCGGATGGCAAAGTGCTTAAATCAGAGCTAGATTATGTGAAGCGGTTCTTTGAGCAGCAATTTGGCAAAAGAGATACTGCGCAGCATATGCTTTTATTCAGGGAAATATTAAAACAAGAGGTTGATGTTTCAGAGGTTTGCCTGCAGATAAGGTCAAATATGGGAATACACGCTCGATTGCAATTACTTCACTTTCTCTTTGGGATTTCAAAAGCGGATGGGCATGTTGACAAGAGTGAAGTTGATCTAATTGAGAAAATTGCTAATTATTTAGGAATAGGTAGAGATGATTTTCTGTCTATAAGGGCGATGTTCTTTAAAGATACTAATGCTGCCTATCAGGTATTGGAAATTGATCCAAATGTTACTGATACAGAGGTAAAGAAAGCTTATCGAAAAATGGCTATTAAATACCATCCTGATAAACTTAATCACCTAGGATCAGAATTTCAAAAAGCTGCCAAGGAGAAATTTCAAAAGGTTGCCGAAGCATATGAAACCATTAAAAAGGAAAGAAAGATAAAATAAGCACTCAATAAATGGAAGGGCCAAAGTTGTTTTTGAAGATGATTGCTACATGTTTTACTTTGATAGCACTTCCTCTAATAGTGGATGCCAAGGTAGTTATTGACAGTGTGACAACTGAAACAAAATTTATTAAGCAAGAAGATATAACAATAGAGCTCCCTGAATTCGTCATTCAGGATATATCCAGTGAAATAAAGATTTTTTTTAGGGATAAAGAGCATCCCCTTTTGGTTGATAATAATTATGAAGTGACTTTCTTGATTAACAACAAACCTGAAACCATTATGTTTAAAGAGGGTGTTGGAATTTTAACGCATAAATTTAGTGCAACGACACAAATAGAAATCAAATATGGTGATTATTTATTCCAATCTGCGCTTGCACCCATTCCCTTATGGCTCTCTATATTACCGCCTTTAGCTGCTATTATTTTAGCACTTGTTTTTAAGGAAGTAATTACCTCCCTATTTCTAGGCATATTTCTTGGTGGCGCAATACTAGGGGTATATACAGAAGGGTTAAAAGGAATTTTTACTGGATTATTTTCGGTTATCGATACTTATGTAATCAAGTCTTTGAATGATTGGGGCCATCTTTCTGTAATTATTTTTTCAATGTTAATTGGTGCTGTTGTGGCAGTAATCTCTAAAAATGGTGGCATGCAAGGCGTTGTTGATCATATCTCGAAAATTGCTAAAGATGCTAGATCCGGACAGTTCTCTACATGGGTTCTTGGGGTAGTAATTTTCTTTGATGATTATGCCAATACATTGGTTGTTGGAAATACCATGCGTCCAATAACTGATAAGCTTAGAATATCAAGAGAGAAGCTAAGTTATATTGTAGATTCTACTGCAGCGCCAATAGCAGCTATCGCTTTTGTTACAACCTGGATAGGATTTGAACTTGGGTATATAGAGTCAAGTATTCAAGCAATTGGAATAGATGAAAATGCCTATTCTGTTTTCATTAAATCTCTTTCCTATTCTTTCTATCCCGTATTTACATTGGTGTTTATCCTCATGCTAATCTACCAAGGTAAAGATTATGGACCCATGCTAAAAGCTGAAGTAAGAGCAAGAACTACTGGCCAAGTGTCTAAAAATACTAGAGCTGATATAGGGAATGGGAATTCTGATGAAACAAGTGAAGCTAATTTTAATGTTGCTGAGCAAAATGAAGAGATTTCAAATCTTCAGCCAGCTCCTGGTGTTGTTGCTAGGTGGTATAATGCAGTTATCCCTATTGCCGTAATAATTGTAGGTACTATGGTTGGGTTATATTATACTGGGCTTCAAGAGGTAAAATGGCCTGAAGAAGCGGTGGGTTTTCAAAGAAGACTTTCAATGATTATTGGTGCTTCTGATTCATATTTTGCGCTTTTGTGGGCCTCAACTTCTGGTTTATTAGCAGCAATATTTCTGACCTTATCTCAGAGAATAATGACATTGCCTGCTACCATTAAGGCTGTAATGAATGGTTTCAAAACCATGCTACAAGCTATTATGATCCTAATCCTTGCTTGGTCATTAGCAATTGTAACTAAAGATATGCATACTGCTGACTTTATTACAAATACAATGCTGTCTGGTGGCTTAAGTCCAATATTATTGCCGGCCTTAACCTTTGTTCTTGCTGCCATGATATCATTCTCAACAGGATCCTCTTGGGGGGCAATGGCGATTCTATATCCATTGATGTTACCAGCCTGTTGGCAGGTATGTCAAACTTCAGGATTAGAACAAGAGGGTACAATGATGATATTTTATAACGTGGTTTCATGCGTTTTGGCTGGTTCAGTTTTAGGAGATCATTGCTCACCTATATCTGACACCACTATTTTGAGCTCCTTAGCCACTAGCTGTGATCATGTTGATCATGTTAGGACACAATTGCCATATGCCTTAACTGTTGGGATCGTTTCATTGTTGTTTGGCACTATTCCTGGAGCAATTGGAGTAAGCCCTTGGATTACTTTCCCTGCTGGTTTGCTTATCTTATATTTTATTGTTTATTTTATCGGTGAAAAGGTTAAGGAACCAATTGTATAAAATTATGCTGTTTTTCCCATGGTAGAAATTATGAAGAAGATACAGGAAATTCTTGAGTTCAAGATAATTGAGCTTGATAGTTTCTCGCTTTCTATTTATCATATAGTCCTTGTTTTAGCTGTCATTTTAATTACCCGTTTTTTATTATGGGGAATTAAGAAAATGATCCATCGTGAAGGCCTTAAACAAAAAGTGGGAGAGGGAAGGCAGCATGCACTTTTTCAGATTGTTAAGTATTTCATTATTGTTATTGCGGTTGTTATAGTAATGGAGAGCCTTGGTGTAAAGGTGACCATCCTATTAGCAGGTTCCGCAGCTTTGTTGGTTGGTCTTGGGTTTGGATTACAACAAATATTTAATGACTTTATTTCTGGATTAATTTTGTTGTTTGAAGGGACTATTAAGGTTGGTGAGGTCATTGAAATAGAAGGTATAGTTGGTAGGGTAATAAGAATTGGTTTAAGAACTTCTGAGATTGAAACTAGAGATAATATCATGATGCTTATTCCCAATTCAAAATTTACCAGTGAAAAAGTAATTAACTGGACCCATACTCGTAAGTACACCCGCTTTAAGATAAGTATTGGTGTAGCATATGGATCTGATTCGAAGCTAGTGAAGAAGGTGCTTCTTGAATGTGCTGCTAATCATAATTTTGTGGCTTCAAAGCCGGAACCAACGGTTAGGTTTAATGATTTTGGAGATTCTGCTTTACTATTTGAATTGTTATTTTATAGCGATAATATGTTTAGGATTGAGAAGGTTAAAAGTGATATTCGATTTATTATAGATCGAAAATTTAGAGATCATGGTATTCATATACCATTTCCACAAAGGGATCTTCATATTATCTCTGAATCCATTTCTGAAAAGGACAGTGTTAAGCAAAATTTTGATGATTCGGGCACGAAGAAAAAGGAAAGCTCTTGAATATATTTGCTTAGTGATTTAATTGGGTTGTTCCGTAGAGAGGTGGTCTTTAAATTGAGATTTTATGCATTGTTCTACACGTTCAGAATAACGGTCGTCCATTATATAAGCTGTTACCATTAATTGATATTTTCCATTGGAATCAGCCTTCATTTTTACAACAGGATCCTTTTTTAAAGAAGTATAATGGTTGTTTAAAAGAGCCTTTTTGATTTGTTCTTTATAAACCAAAAATTCTTTAGATTTATCGAGAAGCAAGTCAAAAGTATGACTTTTAATAGACTCAATTGGATAGGAACGAATGGTTATTTCCTTATCAATTATGCTGTATGGGATTCGAACTGTTTCTCCGCGGTCTGTTTCAATTTCTAAAGCCCTGAAGCCAAGCTTTCTGACAAATCCTTCAACCCCATGGCTCTTTATATGGCTATTATTTGCAAAAAGGCCCTCTGTTCTAATCAATATTCCTGAAAAAATGTCTCTTATCAAGGACCACGATAGCCCAATAAAAAGACAAAATATGATGGCTACAAAAGCCCTTGAAAAAAGTGGGTGCCCTCTAAATAGCATATCTGCAGACCAGAATACAAATATGGCCCAAGAGGTAACTCTCACATAAAAAAGAGTGTCATCAATCGTTTTTTTATATGGTTTTTCTGAAAGTAAGAGCTCGCATCCTCTTTTAAGAATTATAAAAAACAGCCCTAATAGTGTTCCGAAAAATATAAGCTTAATGATTGAAAGGGTGAGGTTTGGGAGAACCATTGGTAATTCTTATTTGTTTTTACAAGAGCAAATTTAATAAAATCTGGAAATCCTTGAAAATAAGTCACAAAATTATATATCGATGCAAAACTCACATTAATCCTGAATTGTTATTATGCTCCAATTTGTTGCTTTAATTCTTCTGTTCCTAGATAGCTTTGATAAACAGGATGTATACTTTGTCTTAGTTGAGGATTTCTTATTCTTTTCGCATTATTAGGATCCTATTCCTGATTGCAATGACTGTTCCTAATACC